>CABSKZ010000396.1 GCA_902478395.1 uncultured Eubacteriales bacterium
GGCGGCTGCTGTTTTCGGATATCATCCGGACGATTTACAATAACGTTTATTCTTTAGCCATCGGAAAAAAATTTGATAAGGAAATCTTGGGGTATTATAACAGGGGCAGTCAAATTCCGGCGGCTTTGGCAAACTCGCTGGATATGCCGCTGGCAAGCGTGCTGTTTCCTGCGATGTCGGCCTGCCAGGAAGAGACGGAACGTGTCAGAAAATTATTAAAAGGGGCCATATTCATGACAGCCTTTCTAATTTTTCCGCTGATGGCTGGGCTGGCTGCCGCGGCAAAGCCGTTTACGCTATTTATTTTGACGGAAAAATGGCTGCCGAGTGTCCCATATTTACAATTATGCTGTATTTCATTTGTGTTTATCCCTTTGAATACGATAAATTTGCAGGCAATTAAGGCAGTTGGCAGAAGTGACATCTTTATGAAACTGGAAATATTGAAATTTATCCAGGGGATTATTATATTGGGCGTCAGTTTGCATTTCGGTATGCGGGCAATTGTAATAGGCAGCGTCCTTGCCTCCTTCATTTCGTTTATCATTAATGCGTATCCCAATAAAAAGCTAATTGGATACGGCGTGCTGGAGCAAATGAAAGATATGCTGCCGTTTGCTGCGCTTTCACTTATTATGGGGATAATTGTTTATTTCATCCAATTCCTCCAACTGCAATCCGGCGTCCTCTTAGCCGTCCAGATTGCAGCTGGAATTGCGGTTTATTTTAGCTTTACAAAATTGTTCCGTTTGCCGGAATTAAATTATGCGATTGAGATTGGCAAATCCTATATCAAGAAAAAATAAGCTGACTGGCATATTTAGAAAAAGAAATGGATAAAGGAATGAATGTTTTGCAGCTGTTTGTACGGGAACGGTATTTCTATCAGCGTTTTTTTGCGCTCACGGGAGCAATTGCGCTCCAAAACGTCATTATATTCTCGGTGAATCTGGCAGACAACATCATGCTGGGCGCCTTTCAGGAGACCTCGCTCTCTGGTGTGGCATTGGTGAACCAGATTCAGTTTCTGCTCCAGATGTTAATTATGGGCATTGGAGAAGGTATGATTATTCTGGCGTCGCGGCATTGGGGCCGGAGGGAGACGGAGCCAATCGGAGAAATTATCAGTGTAGGACTGCGGCTTGCGATCGGTGTTGGTTTTTCTATGTGGGCTGTTACGTTCTTTTTTCCGCACTGGTGTCTTTCCCTGTTTACAAAAGATGAAGCGGTCATCGAAGAAGGGGTTAAATATCTTCGCGTTATTTGCTTCTCCTATCTGTTCTTTTCCATGACAAACGCGCTGCTGGCCATCCTGCGGAGTGTGGAAACCGTCAGGATTGCGTTCATGGTTTCGTTTTCAACGCTTGTTGTGAATGTCTGCCTAAATTATGTGCTGATATTCGGTAACTTCGGAGCGCCGCGGCTGGGCGCGCGGGGCGCGGCAATTGCAACATTGACGGCACGGATAATTGAATTTGCCATTGTCTGCATTTATCTGAAGTGCTGTGACAGAAAACTGCTTTTGAAAATGAAAACATTTCTGCAATTTAACAAAGCGGTGTTCCGCCGTTTCCTTTCCGTGGGGATACCAGTCATATTGGCAAACGCCCAGTGGGGCGTGGCAATGGGAATCCAAACCGGAATTCTGGGCCACATGGGCGGGGACGCAATAGCGGCGAACAGCATTGCGACAACTGTGTTTCAGATATTGACGGTCATAACATACGGTTCGGCTTCTGCATCCTCCGTGCTGATTGGGAAAACCATCGGAGAGGGCCGGCTAGACCAAATGAAGCATTACGCAAAAACTATGCAGGTTCTTTATCTGGCCATTGGCGCAGTCACCGGGATAGCCCTGTTTTTTGCAAAGGATTTCATCATCAGCTTCTATGCGGTGTCAGAAAGCACAAAGGCGCTCGCACTGCAATTTATGACAGTTTTGTCTATAACCGTGGTTGGTACGGCGTACCAAATGCCCTGCTTGACGGGTATTGTCCGCGGCGGCGGGGACACATCGTTTGTGCTGTACAACGACCTCATTTTTATGTGGATGATTGTTCTTCCCGCATCTGCGTTATCCGCGTTTGTGTTTCACTTTTCGCCGGTTACCGTGTTTATCTGCCTGAAGATGGATCAGATATTGAAATGCTTCGTTGCGGTAGTGCGGGTCAACCGGTATCGGTGGCTGCAATATATTGATTGAACCAAGTATCGATTTCTATCATGGGGAGGGAAAGTAAAAATGGTTTCGCGGTTTACAGAAAACGATGTAGGTGAACTGATGCGGATATGGCTGGAAGAAAACCTTTCGGCGCACGCGTTTATTCCGGCACAATATTTTTATAACCATTTGGACATGGTGCGGGAAGCTTTGCCGCAATCTGAATTATATGTGTACAGACAGCGGGAGAAGATAATCGGATTCGCGGGTATTGTCCCACAGTCCTATATAGCGGGAATTTTTGTTGAGAAACAGTTCCAGAACCAAGGTGTCGGCCGTGCACTGCTAAACCATTGTAAAGAAATCTATCCAAAGCTGGAACTGGATGTATATGCAAAAAATATAAACGCAATTCATTTCTACAGGCGGAACTTATTTCACGCTACATCGGAAACGATCCAGCAGGACACGGGAGAATTGGAATATCACATGGTATGGGAAGGGGAGAAGGTGGGGCGCAGTTTGCAGACGATTCCCGGCGTGGGGAAAAACATGGAACAGCACCTTGTCGCTTTAGGTTACCATTGTGTAGAGGATTTAAACGGACAGACCCCGGAGGAAATGTATCGACAGGATTGCCTTCTTCAAGGAGTACAGCTTGACCGGTGCGTGATGTATGTATACCGCCTGGCGGTCTATTTTGCAGAGCACGATACGTATGAAGCAGAAAAACTAAAATGGTGGAACTGGAAGGATAAATAAAAATAGCTGTATGTTTTTACATACAGCTATTTTTTTGTGTATCAATAGAATTTAAAGACGGAGGAGACCCAGACAAAAGCGATAGAAACGGGGACGATATACCGTATCATAATGGTATAGTAT
>CABSKZ010000397.1 GCA_902478395.1 uncultured Eubacteriales bacterium
GGACACACCCGAACCTCGTGAAAAAGTTGTTCGAGCAGGAGGTGCCGGAAATTGCCGCAGGAGTTGTAGAAATTAAGTCCATCGCGCGGGAAGCTGGCTCCAGAAGCAAGATTTCCGTCTGGTCCAGCGATGCAAACGTAGACCCGGTCGGTTCCTGTGTTGGCCCGAAAGGCGCGCGGGTCCAGCTGGTTTGCGATGAACTCAATGATGAAAAAATAGATATTGTTAAATATTCAGAGGATCCGGCAGAATTTATCTCCGCAGCGCTCAGCCCGTCAGATGTGGTATCCTGTACAGTGGATGAGGAGGCGCACAGTGCAAGAGTAATTGTTCCGGCACACCAGTTGTCGCTTGCCATCGGCAAGGAAGGGCAGAATGTTCGTCTGGCAGCAAAACTGACCGGATGGAAAATTGATATAAAACCGGAGGAATAGGTTCCGGTCGGAAAGGCTGAGACAATGGCGAAACAGAAGCATATCCCATTGCGGGAATGTATCGGCTGTGGGGAAAAGTTTTCCAAGTGGGAGATGCTCCGGGTCGTAAAAGGACCGGCCGGTTTCCTGCTGGACACGGCGCAAAAGGAACAGGGGCGAGGCGCATACCTGTGCCGCAGAGAACGTTGCCTTAAGGAGACGCTCAAACGGAAAAAATTGAACAGGGCATTCCGCCAACCGGTGCCAGCAGAGGTTTATGAGGCGCTTGCGTTGTATTATAAACAGGCAGGGGGAATTGAAGATGAATGAGAAAAAAGTGTTGAACCTGCTTGGCTTAGCGCAGAACGCGGGACGGGTGAAATCAGGAGGATTTCTTGCGGAAAAAGCAGTGCGCGACGGTTATGCCGAATTAATTTTGGTTGCGGAAGATGCGTCGGACAGCACGAAGGATAAATATCAAAAAATGTGTCAATACTATGAGGTAACCTGTAGGATTTTGGCGGATAAAGAATTGCTCGGACGGTTTACAGGGAATGAATTCCGTTCTGTTGCCGCAGTTTGCGACCGTGGGTTTGCAAAAGCAATGATCAAGCTGATTGATGCATAGAATATAGATTGTGTAGAAAAATCTAAGGAGCCGCATGCAGCGGGTTCGGAGTTTACATAGAGGATTGTGAAGCGGCAGATGCTTTTTCACATAGAGTACGGTGATTTTTCGGAGGTGGCTGAATATATGTCAAAGGTGAGAGTACATGAGCTTGCAAAGGAACTGGACACAAATTCAAAGGAACTGATTGCAATGCTCGACGGGTATGGTTTCCCGGTAAAAAACCACATGAGCGTACTGGAGGACGAGGAGCTTGATATTATTTTTGAGACCCTGACGCACCGGTATGACAAAAAGGTGCCGATTCCGGCGTTTGCGCGTATTCCGGAGCCGCCGAAGGAGGAAGCGAAGCCGGAGCAGAAACAAACGGCAAAGCAAGAAATGAAGCAGGAAATAAAACAAGAGGCAAAACAGGAAATCAAGCAGGAGATAAAACAGGAACCGAAGCAGCAGGAAGCAAAGCCTGAGATACCGAAGGCGAAGAAAAATAAGCCGAAAAAACCGCTGCCCCAGGCGAGAAAAGAGAAGAAATTGGAACGGATTATCGACGGTGAAATGCTTCCGGTTATGGAAGAGCCGGTGAAACGGCAGGTTCGTCACGTGGACACGCGCCAGACAGTTGTAGATTTGAATAAAATCGATGACGAGAAGATAGAAGAGCTTGTCCCGACCAACATTGCCGATGATACTGTGAAAAAGCAGAAATTGAAAAAAGGCGCGAACAAAGGAAAGGGCGCTAATCAGCAAAATAATTTCAAGGGCAAGCAGCAGCCTGCGAAGGAGCAGAAACAGAAGCAGGAGAAAAAACACGTCAAGATTCCGGACGAAATTTCGGTTGGCGAGCTTTCAGAGCGCCTGGGCGTTGCGGCTACCGAGGTCATTAAAAAGCTGATGGCGCTGGGGATTATGGCGGCAATCAGCCAGACGATTGATTTTGATGTGGCCTCCCTTGTTTCAGAGGATTTGGGGGCCGAGGTAGAACGGGAAATCATTCTGTCAGACGAGGATATCCTGTTTGATGACTTTGAGGACAAGGAGGAACAGCTCGAGCCGCGGTCTCCGGTCGTTGTCGTTATGGGTCACGTTGACCACGGGAAAACCTCCCTGCTCGACGCTATCCGCAGTACGAACGTGATTGACACCGAAGCAGGTGGAATTACCCAGCATATCGGTGCGCACCGCGTGCGGATTCACGATAAGAAAATTACCTTCTTAGATACGCCGGGACACGAAGCGTTTACGGCAATGCGCGCCCGTGGTGCGCAGGTAACGGATATCGCAATCCTGGTAGTTGCGGCGGACGATGGCATCATGCCGCAGACGGTTGAGGCAATCAACCACGCAAAAGCAGCGAACGTAAGTATTATCGTTGCAATCAATAAAATTGATAAAGAGGGCGCGAACCCAGATAAAATTAAACAGGAATTGACGGAACACGATTTGATTCCGGAGGATTGGGGCGGCGATACCATTTGTGTCGAGGTGTCCGCAAAGAAGAAAATCAACATCGAAGGCCTGCTGGAAATGGTTCTGCTCGTTGCGGAAATGCGCGACCTGAAAGCGAATCCGAACCGGAAAGCGAAGGGAACGGTTATCGAGGCGAAGCTCGACAAGGGCCGCGGACCGGTTGCGTCTATTCTGGTGCAGAACGGGACGCTCCGCGTGGGCGACACGATTGTTGCCGGTACGGCAATGGGCCATATCCGCGCCATGATGGACGACAAGGGTAAGCGCATCAAAAAGGCTGGCCCGTCAGTTCCGGTCGAGGTGCTGGGGCTGGACGAAGTGCCGGACGGCGGTGATCTGTTCTACGTGGTAGAGGATGAAAGAATGGCGAAAAGCGTCGTTGCGGAGCGGAAACAAAAGCTCAAGGATGAGCGGATTAATGCGCATACAGCCGTTACGCTGGACGATTTGTTCGACCGCATAAAAGAAGGAGAAATGAAGGAACTCGACATCATTGTTAAAGCGGATGTACAGGGT
>CABSKZ010000398.1 GCA_902478395.1 uncultured Eubacteriales bacterium
ATATTTCTTCCGTATATCTAATTGACCGATTGTTTTTCCAGCCCACCCATTCGGCACGGAGATTTCAAAAATAGCGTGCTCTTCGTCTAACTCTATGTAATCGAGGATATGGTCGGCACCATAACGAATTGCCGTCCAGTCGGCAAGCTGCCGTTCCGGATAGACCACCTCATCGGCTCCGTTTCGCAAAAGAAATTTGGCGTGAACATCTCTGGCAGCACGGGACACGACCATTTTTGCTCCAAGCTCTTTTAAGAGTGAAGTGGTTTCTAATGAATTTTGAAAATTATCTCCGATGGCTACGATACACACATCAAAGTTTCGAACGCCAAGAGATCCTAAAAATTCCTCGTTTGTTGCGTCCCCAATTTGAGCATTTGTTACATACGGAAGAACAGCCTCTACTCGCCGTTCTTCTTTATCTACCGCCATAACCTGATGATGCAGTTCATCCAGCTTCATAGCAATATGGCGTCCAAATCTTCCAAGACCTATCAGTAAAACAGATTTCATCGTTTTTCTCCTTTAACCTACTGTTATTTTCTCCTGCGGATATTTCTCTGGGTTTGTCCCAGTTCTTGTCATTGCCGCAAATATCAATGTCAAACCGCCGACTCTGCCGAAAAACATCAGACAAATTAAAATCATGCGAGAGACTGTTCCAAGTTCAGGTGTAATCCCAAGTGACAATCCGACCGTGCCGATTGCAGAGGCTGTTTCAAACAACGCCGTTATTAACGGAATTTCTTCTATCCCGCTGATGATCATGCCGCCCACGAGGAACAAAGTAACATACATTAAAAAAATCGTAGCCGCATTTCTTACCATATTGTCGGGAATCCGCCTTTTAAAAAAGTGGGCGTGTTCTTTTTTTCGGAACACAGACAATGCAGATGAAACAAGAACGGCCAGCGTTGTCGTTTTCATCCCGCCTGCGGTAGAGCCGGGAGAACCGCCTGTCAGCATTAGTATAATCATAAGCATTTGCCCAACCTCACTCATCAGCGTTAAATCCGCCGTATTAAATCCAGCAGTTCTCGGCGTAACCGATTGAAACAGAGAAGTCCATACTCTTTCGGGAAACGGCAATCGGGAAAACTCAAAAAAGTAAAAGTAAATGGCAGGCAAAAGGATTAAAATGGCTGTTACCGTAAGAATGACCTTGCTTTGCATACGGTATTTTTTGAAATGCCATTTATTGTTTTTGATGTCCTCCCAAGTAAGAAATCCTATGCCCCCGATAACAATCAGCACCATAATCGTAGTATTTACGACTGGCTGCATGGAATAAGAAGTCAATGAGGAAAACGGCTTTTTTGCACCCATTAAATCAAATCCCGCATTGCAAAATGCAGAAATAGAATGAAACAACGCATACCATATTCCTTTGAAAAATCCGAAATCTCTACAAAAAACAGGAGCTAAAATAGCCGCACCGATCAATTCAACAAAAATAGCTGTTTTTAAGATAAACTTCGTTCTCCGAACAATACCGCCGACATTCGGCGCTGCTATTGCCTCCTGCATTGTACTTCGCTGCATCAGCCCAATTTTGCGTCCTGATACTACCGCAATCGAAACGGCGATTGTAACAATCCCCATACCACCGATCTGAATCAACAACAAAATGATACCTTGCCCGAACACAGACCAATAGGTTGCCGTATCGTGTATAATCAAGCCGGTTACGCAAACTGCTGATGTTGCAGTAAATAAGGCGTCGGAAAATGATGTGCTGTTGCCGCTGCGGGTAGCAATCGGAAGCATTATTCGTCGGCAGCGTCAGATGTGTATAAGAGACAGCCCCAAAATAATGATTTGAAAGGAGGTGATATGATAATGCTTTGATTTTTCTTTTTTCTGCATAGCGTATGTATCCTCGTTATCTTAATTGCTTTTTTATACCTCCTTTATTCTATCTTTATTTGCATTAAATTCGCATAAACAACCCTACCGTCGCATTAAGATTATATAAAGAAGAAGTAAAAGCGCTTACAGTGCTTCTGCTTCTTCGGTTTAGGTTTATAAAATACCGTCCAACATCAAATTGACCTTTAGAACATTTACGGTTTCTTCACCAAAGATACCTAAAAATTTGCCATCCGTGCATTCATCAATAATCTCCCGCACTTCATCCTCCGTAATATTGTTAGCTTTTGCAATTCTTACCACCTGATACTCGGCAGCAGCGGGGGAAATATGCGGATCAAGTCCGCTACCCGAACAGGTGACAAGATCAACAGGAATTGCTGTTTCGTCCATATCAGGATTAGCGGCACGCAGTTTTTCTACACGCTCTTTTACCAAAGCCTCGTATTCTTCGCTTGCAGGGGAAAGGTTTGACGGCGAGGCATACATCAGCGTTTTTCCGTTTTCATCCTTGTAGGTTGAAACATCAATGTTCATAATGCGTCCCCACATATGTCCGTCATCTTTATATTGCTGGCCGAGCAGTTCACAGCCATATTTTTTTCCGTCAACCTCTATAATGCTGCCGTTTGCTTTATCAGGAAAAATAAGCTGTGCAAGACCTGTTACAACACCTGTATAAACAACACCGCAGAGCAATGTAAAAATAAGAAAAATAACAGTTGCCCTCGGCAAGATATTTTTTAATGTTTTCATCTCTATACCTCCTTACGCCAATCCCAAAACGACAAGCAGCATATCAATCAGTTTCACAAAGATAAACGGAGCCACAAGTCCGCCCAAACCATAAATCAGCAAATTGCGTAATAATAGTTTTCCTGCCGGAACCTCACGATATTTTACGCCCTTTAACGCAAGCGGAATCAGCGCAATGATAATCAGCGCATTATAAATAATCGCAGAAAGCACAGCGCTTTGCGGGGAATGCAGCCCCATAATATTGAGTGCAGAAAGCCCCGGATATATACCCATAAACAGCGCAGGTATGATAGCGAAATACTTTGCTACATCGTTTGCAATCGAAAAAGTAGTTAGACTTCCCCTTGTCATTAAAAGCTGTTTCCCGATATGAACAATGTCAAT
>CABSKZ010000399.1 GCA_902478395.1 uncultured Eubacteriales bacterium
TACGGTCTCGTGGGCTCGGAGATGTGTATAAGAGACAGGTGCAGGAAAACTGTGACATCGGAATTTCTGACAACTGCGTGCTCTACGGTCATCATATGAGCAATGGCTCGATGTTCTCCGATCTCTGCAAATATGCCGATGAAGATTTTTACCGGGAACACAAAATAATCCGTTTTGATACCCTGTCCGGTTTCGGAGAATATGAAGTGATCGCAGCGTTCAAAACCACCGCCTATTCAGAACAGGGATTTAAGTATTATCATTTTACCCTTGCCGATTCTGCGGAGGTCTTTGACGCCTATATCTCCAAATGTAAGGAACTTTCTATTTATGATACGGGTGTGAGCGCCGAATACGGCGACAAGTTGATTACGCTTTCCACTTGCGAATACAGCAGAACAAACGGCAGAATGGTCGTCGTAGCAAAACAGGTCGCCACCCCTGACGGGGAGGTGGGCGGTGGTGAAACCTGAAAAATATGTCCTCTCCCTTTCGGGCGGTAAAGATTCAACTGCTATGCTCCTGCGTCTCTTGGAAGAAAACCGCCCTGTCGATCTGATTCTGTTTTGTGATACAGGGATTGAATTTCCGCAGATGTATGAACACATCAACCGTTTAGAGGCGTATATCAACAGACCGATTATCCGGCTGCAAGCGGAGCACGATTTTGAATACTATTTTAACGAATACTCTCCGAAAAGAAAAAATCCTGCTTTGGCGCAGTACCGGGGTATGAGTTGGGCAGGCCCACGAAACCGTTGGTGTACGGGTATGTTAAAAATCCGTGTTATCGACACCTATTTGAAAAAGCTGAAAGAAAACTATACGCTCATTCAATATGTGGGGATTGCCGCCGATGAAACAGATCGGTTAAAAGACAAATGCTATCCGCTTGTCGAATGGGGTATGACCGAAAAGGACTGCCTTGCCTACTGCTATGCAAAAGGATTCGATTGGGGCGGCTTGTATCGCATTTTCAGCCGTGTTTCCTGTTGGTGCTGTCCGTTGCAGGGGCTTAATGAATTACGAAAACTCTATCGGTATTTTCCTGACTTATGGAAACGTCTTGAAGAATGGGACGAGAACACTTGGAGATCATTTCGCAAAGACTATTCCGTCCGTCAGCTTGCCGTCCGTTTTGATTTTGAGAAAAAGTGGCAGGCAGCAGGCGGAAATATTCGCAGCAGGGCGTTTTACTCTGCTCTGCGAGATGAACTGGCTCGGCTCGGATTGGAGGTGAAGCTATGCCCGACATAAAGACGAGAGATGTTGTAAAGGGTACAGTTAAGACGATTGACAAATCGGCAGTTGCCGCCGAACGAATGAAAGACGCCTATATCCGTACCAAAGACAAAGCGGAACAAGGTCTCTATTCTGTGGATAATTCTCCGAATGAATACGCCGCAGACCATATCACGGGCAGCGCCGAGAGCGCCGCCCGTGAAGCCGTCCATCAATTTGACAAGCAAGGCCGCCGTGGGATTCGTACAACCAAAGAGAACATCTCCAAAGCCAAAGAACACTTCCGACAGAAAAAGGCGGAAAATGGGCTGCGCCGCTCCGCCGACACCGCTAAAAAATCCATCAGGACACTTGAGCGCAACGGAAAGAATATCAAGCAGACGGCAAAATCCACGGGAAAAATTACGATTAAATCGGCAAAAGGTTCGGTGAAAACAGCGCAGAAAACCATTAAGACCGCCGAACAGACCGCCAAAACCGCCATCAAGACCACACAGCAGGCAGCAAAAATCGCCCAAAAGACGGCACAGGCCACAGCGAGAGCAGCGAGGGCGGCGGCTCACGCTGCCCGTGCCGCCGCCAAGGGAGCCGTCTCTGCGGTCAGGGGCATGCTTGCAGCCGCCAGGGGGCTGGTCGCCGCCATCGCTGCCGGCGGCTGGATCGCCGTTGCGGTGATTTTGGTAATCTGTATGGCCGCTTTCCTTGTCGGCTCGTGCTTCGGCATTTTCTTCGGCAGTCCGGATTCCGAAGCGCAAAGCATTCGTCAGGTTGTTGCCGGACTTGACGCGGATTATATGGGGCAGCTGGAGCGTATAAAGGCGAACATCTCCCATGATGTCCTGGAAATGTCCGGCTCCCGCGCCGGATGGCAGGAGGTATTGGCCGTATACGCGGTCAGGGTTGCTGCCAATCCCCACGAGCCGCAGCAGGTGGCCACGATGGACGAAGGAAAGAAAGCCATCCTGACAGACATCTTCTGGCAGATGAATGGAATATCTTCCCGGACCGAAAGCAGGACCGAGGAAATCATCATTGAAACCGATGACGGAAACGGCAATATTGTTGAAACAGTTACTACCGTTACACGAACCTATCTGTATATCACGGTTACGGGGAAATCGGCCGATGTGATGGCTGACCAGTACGGCTTCACCGAAAAACAGCGCAAACAGCTTGCCGAGCTGCTGGACGGGGCGTACAAGAAATATTGGGAGACCCTGATTCAAAAAGAAGCGTAAAAAGAAAAGCAGAGAGTAGATCAAAGCCGGGCTTGTGCATTTTGCACAAGCCCGGCTTTGGCTTGCACGATGCAAATGGGAAAAATATGTAAAAAGGGTATTGACAAGGCAATATGCCTGTGATAGGATAAACACAACAAGAAAGAATGTAAAAAGACATATTCCTTACACAAAGCACATGCGGCAAATTTTTATCTGCACAGGGGGATGGATATGCTTCCGTATTTCCCGTGTTCCGACATACACATAAACACCGAACAGGCGAGGTATCCGCTCCTCTTTCGTTTTTCCCGCGCATGATTCTGCCCTCAAAGCGGGGTCGTGCGCTTCCCTGATACAGCATCGGAGAAAAAACGAAAGAAAAGGAGAACCATTATGAAACGGAGAATTGCACGGCACAAAAGAACATTGGCCCTGCTGCTGACCCTTTGCCTGCTGTTTACCTGTCTGCCCTTACAGGCGATGTCCGCAGGCGGCACAGCGGAAGAAACAGATATATCCAATGAAGTATATATTGTAGATGAGGACA
>CABSKZ010000400.1 GCA_902478395.1 uncultured Eubacteriales bacterium
ATATTTCCGTTCGACGAGTAATTCCATCACTACACAGGCTGAAAAGCCGGAAGAGGTGGTCAAATTTCTCGATTACGGTTATTCAGAAGAAGGTCATATGCTGTACAATTTTGGCGTGGAGGGTGTATCCTATGAAATGCAGAACGGTTTTCCAAAGTACACGGATCTGATTACAAACAATCCGGATGGCATGACGATGGTAACGGCAATGTGCCAGTACATGGCGTCTTCCTACTGCGGACCATTTGTGCAGGACAAACGGTATTATGAGCAATACCTGCCGTATGAAGTTCAAAAAGAAGCGGTTGCGCTCTGGAGTGAGCATGACGCGGTGCTGAAACTTCCGCCGATTACATTTACAGAAGAAGAATCTGCATTTATTGCAACGAAAAGCAATGAGATTGAGACCTTTACCAAAGAAGGTATTTTAAAATTTATTATGGGCCAGACCTCCATCGATAATTTCGATGAATTCACCAATACACTGAAGCAGATGGGAATTGATGAAGTATTGGAAAAATATCAGGCTGCTTATGACCGGTATTTAACTAAATAGGTAATCGGCGAAATGCAGGGGGAAATACATGCAAATCTCAAGGGGATTAAGGCTGGTGAAACATAATGGTCTTTTCAATTCGCTGACCGCAAATATCAAAAAGCACCCATGGCTATATGTTATGGCTGTTCCCGTTTTAGCGTTTTACATCATTTTTCACTATATGCCAATGTATGGAGCGCTGATTGCATTTAAGAACTATGTTCCGGCGAAAGGGATTCTAGGCAGTCCATGGGCACCTATGTATGGTCTGCAGCATTTTTACAGCTTTTTGGCTGGCCCGTACTTCGGACGTCTGTTGCGTAACACACTTTTGCTGAGTATATACGACATTCTGTTCAACTTCACCGCTTCCATTCTATTTGCAATTCTGCTCAATGAGCTCAGAAGTGAAAAATATAGAAAGGTCGTCCAGACGCTGACCTATCTGCCGCATTTTATCTCTATCATGGTTGTCTGCGGTTTGATCAACACTTTTGTCGGGAGGGAAGGGCTCATTAATGATTTCATCGCTTTTTTTGGTGGTGAGCGCTCCAATCTTCTGGCAGATCCAGATAAGTTCCGTCCGCTTTTTATTGTCTCCAATATATGGCAGGGAATTGGCTGGAACAGCATTGTCTATTTGGCGGCGCTGACCAATGTAGATCAGCAAATTTATGAAGCGGCAACGATTGATGGTGCAGGCAAGCTGCGGAAAATCTGGAATGTAACAATGCCAGGGATTATGCCGACAATCATCATCATGTTTATCCTCCGCATGGGGACGCTCCTTACCGTCGGATATGAAAAGATCATTCTGCTGTACAATCCACTGACCTATGAAACGGCGGACGTCATATCGTCCTTCGTGTACCGGCGCGGCTTAATAGAGAATAACTACAGCTTTTCGGCGGCTGTTGGCCTGTTGAATTCGTTCGTCAACTTTGCGATGGTTTGGCTGACGAACGCAGTTATCAGACAAGTCAGTGATACCAGTTTGTGGTGAGAAGGTACTGATATGAACAAAATGACAAAAGGGGAAAAGGTTTTTGAGTTATTTAATGTAATCATCATGGCATTTATGGTTGTTATCTGCGCCTATCCGTTTCTATACATAACGTTTGCGTCTCTCTCAGAGCCGATAGAATTGATGGCATTTAATGGAATGCTATGGAAACCTCTTGGTTTTTCGCTTGATGCGTATCAAGAAGTGCTGAAAAATAAGATGGTCGGAATCACGTATGTCAATACTATTTTTTATGTAACTGCAGGAACAGCAGTCAGTGTTATCACAACCGCAATGGGAGCATTTATCCTGTCGAGGGACGATTTTAAAATAAAGAAATTCATTAATGTTATCATCGTGATTACAATGTTCTTCTCCGGCGGCTTGATTCCATTTTATCTGACGCTGAAGAACCTTGGCTTCGTCAATTCCAGGCTAATTATGGTGCTGCCAACGGCTATTGGAACATGGAATTTGATGGTTATGAGAACCGCATTTGCGGGTGTGCCAAAAAGTCTGGAGGAGTCTGCGGTTATTGATGGAGCAAACGATATTGAAATATTTATAAAAATCATTCTGCCACTTTCTAAGTCGATTATTGCAGTTATGATCTTGTTTTACGGTGTTGGCATTTGGAACGCATGGTTCAATGCTAGCCTGTTTTTAAAGGATCGAAAGTTGTATCCGCTTCAGCTGTATCTGAGGGAAATCCTAATCTACAGCAGCACAGACTCTATGATGGGAGGCGTTGAGAGTGACCGGGTAGCGATTGGCGAAACAATCAAATACGCGACAATTATTGTAACAACCATACCGGTTTTGCTGGTATACCCGTTTCTGCAGCGGTATTTTGTAAAAGGTGTTATGATTGGCGCGATTAAGGGGTAAGAAAAATATAGATAAAATTAAAGGAGAGTGCTAAAACATGAAAAAAATCTTGTCAATTTTGGTTACTTACATGGTCCTGGCATCAGCCTTGGCATGGACTGCGTCTGCTGCTGTTACAGATGATGTACTTGCGGGAATTGAGTTAGCGGAAACAGCAGCAGATAATTTTGCCCTGCCTGTGTCAGTTGGGCAGACGTCGATCTCGTGGACAAGCAGTAATAACACGGCGATTCTCATTGATGGTGCAAATGCAATTGTTGCACCGGGTCTGGCCGATCAAACGGTTATGCTTACGGCAACCGCAAAGCAGGCTGGAGTATCAAATGCGACAAAGACATATACCATAAAAATACCTGCTCTGAAATCTGCCGGCGACTATTGGAAGGAGGATTTCGAAGGGGAGGTGGAAAACGGTTTACCGACAACGACACTGCGAAACGGAGAAAAAAGCTGGCGCAGAATAAAGGATATGGCACAACCGGCTGCTGACAGCGGCAGAGTTTCGGGTGTCGTTTCCGAAGAGGGAAATACAGCCAATAAGGTAATGGAGCTCAGTAAAAG
>CABSKZ010000401.1 GCA_902478395.1 uncultured Eubacteriales bacterium
GGATTTTCGAAAGGTTGATAATGTCGAAATGACGGTCCAAAAATTTTTCACATTCCTCTTTCGCGTTTGTGTGGTCGTAGAAAATATGGAACGCGTAATAGTCTTTGTACTGCGGATAGATTCCATATCCTGCAAAGCCGCCGCCCAATCCGTTGGAGCGGTCATGCATGGTTGCGATGGAACGGATAATTCCCGAGCCATCCACCCGCCTGCCATCCTTGCAGAACAAGCCCGAAATCGCGCAGCCCGAAGGGATTCTGATTTGTCCTTCCTTTAACATTGCTGCTACCTCCTCTGAAACTTTCCTCTGATACGAAAAAGGCGCTCATCCAAAAACACCAAAATGATGTTTTCAGATGAACGCCTTTGTTCACTGTGCATTTATTATACAACATTGATAAACGTTTGTCAACTGCTTTTTGAAAAAAAATCGAAATATATTTCTGTTTTGCTAATCAGATATAATAAATTAAGATATTTTCGCCAGCACAAAAAATATTTTTGAAAATATCTTAAAAAAAATTTCAAAAACTACTTGACAAACGTTTATCAATGTTGTATACTAGCCCTGTACTCAGCAAAGGCGCTGCAGGTCACACGACCTGTGGCGTCTTTTTTCGTACAAGATTCATTTCTATGCCGGTTTTATTTTACATGTGCTGTTGACGACAACACGTTTACAATAAAGCCGGCACAGAGGAATAAAACGAGAAAGTGGAGGTATGCAGCATGAAAAGTATCCCAAAATTATTCGGTTCTATGGTGTTCAACGACAATACGATGCGGGAACGTCTCCCGAAAGAAACCTACAAGGCGCTGAAGAAAACAATCCAAGACGGTAAGACGCTGGACATCACTGTCGCAAACGTGGTCGCAAACGCAATGAAGGACTGGGCCTGCGAAAACGGCGCAACCCACTTCACACACTGGTTCCAGCCAATGACGGGCGTCACGGCGGAAAAGCATGACAGCTTTATTTCCCCGACGCCAGACGGCAATGTGATTATGGAATTTTCCGGGAAAGAGCTGATTCAGGGCGAACCGGACGCTTCCAGTTTCCCCTCCGGCGGGCTGCGTGCGACGTTTGAGGCCCGGGGATACACCGCATGGGACCCGACCTCCTACGCTTTTATAAAAGGAACGACACTCTACATTCCGACCGCTTTTTGCTCGTACAGCGGTGAGGTGCTCGACAAAAAGACCCCGCTGCTCCGCTCGATGGAAGCAATCAACGATGAGGCACTCCGCATTTTGAAGCTGTTCGGGAAGACGGACGTCAAGCAGGTGGTCACGACGGTCGGTCCGGAACAGGAATATTTTCTGGTGGACAAGGAGCTGTATAACAAGCGGAAGGATCTCGTGTTCACCGGACGGACCCTGTTCGGCGCAAAACCACCGAAGGGCCAGGAATTGGAGGACCACTACTTCGGTTCTATCCGCCCGCGCGTATCCGCCTTCATGCGTGAACTGGACGAGGAACTGTGGAAACTCGGCATTTACGCGAAAACACGCCACAACGAGGTTGCCCCCGCGCAGCACGAACTGGCCCCGGTCTTCTCCACCACCAACATCGCGACAGACCACAACCAGCTGACCATGGAAATGATGAAACGGATTGCGGACAAACATAATCTTGCCTGCCTGCTGCACGAAAAACCGTTCGCGGGCGTTAACGGAAGCGGGAAGCACAACAACTGGTCCATTTCCACCAACACAGGCGTAAACCTGCTGGAGCCTGGAAAATCCCCGCATGACAACGCGCAGTTCCTGCTGTTTCTGTGCGCCGTCATCAAGGCGGTCGACGAATACCAGGATTTGCTCCGTCTCTCTGTCGCAAGCGCCGGCAACGACCATCGGCTGGGCGCGAACGAAGCGCCGCCCGCGATTATCTCCATGTTCCTCGGCGACGAGCTGACCGAGATTCTGGAATCCATCGAAAACGACAGTGACTACGCGGAAAAACCAAAGAGCCTGATGGAAATCGGCGTACATGTTCTGCCGAGCTTTGTGAAGGATACGACAGACCGGAACCGAACCTCGCCGTTTGCGTTCACCGGAAACAAATTTGAGTTCCGGATGCTTGGCTCGACGCTGAATATTGCCGGCCCGAACATTGTTCTAAACACCATTGTCGCGGAAGAGCTGGGGCAGTTTGCCGATATTCTGGAAAAGACAGACGACTTCGCCCTGACACTGAACACCCTGATTAAAGAGACCATCCGCGACCATAAACGGATTATCTTTAACGGCAATAACTACACAGACGAATGGGTAAAGGAATCGGAAAAACGCGGACTGCTGAATCTGAAAAGCACGGCGGAAGCCATGCCCTATTTCAGAAGTGACAAAAATGTGGAACTGTTCACCAAACACAAAATATTCACGAAGGAAGAGGTATATTCCCGCTGTGACATCATGCTGGAAAACTACTGCAAGGTGCTCAACATTGAGGCGCTCACGATGGTAGACATGGCCCGGAAAGACATTCTGCCCGCGGTGCTGTCCTATATCCGCGACCTGACGGAAACGGCGGGCGCGAAAAAGGCGCTTTCCGCCGACCTGCTCTGCGAGCCGGAGCAAACGATGGTTACCAAGCTGTCCTCTCTTGCGAAATCCCTCTATAAAAAGATTGACGGGCTGGAACAAGCACTGCTTGGCACAAAGAACTATTCCGACCCATGCGAAAGCGCGGAATATTACAAATCCTCCGTGCTCACCGCAATGTCTGAGCTGCGCGAGGTAGCGGACGAGCTGGAGACCGTCACGGCCGAAAAATACTGGCCGCTGCCAACCTACGGCGACCTGCTGTTCAGCGTTTGACAACTATCCCGCGTCCGGCGGGAATATCTGGGCGCGGGCTGTCTATAAATCCCTTTTGCCGCATTACGGCTAACCAATCAATAGCGAGGAGGAAATCATATGAATGTAATGCAAGAATTTTCAGCGGTAAATACCATATGGGTCCTGTTGGGGGCAGCAGTGGTC
>CABSKZ010000402.1 GCA_902478395.1 uncultured Eubacteriales bacterium
CGCGCATACGAAACCTATGCGGCATGGCGGGAGGATGTTCGGCTCGAAGGAGAAAAGGCCATCCGGTTCGCACGGGAAAACAGTTTGCAGATGGTTGTTTTGGCTGGCAGGCCTTACCACATTGATCCAGAAATCGTGCATGGCATCGACAGGATGCTCGCTTCTTTCGGGCTGGTGGTTCTGTCCGAGGACGCAGTGGCCGATTTGGTCAGCCCGCAGAAGGTCAATGTGTTGAACCAGTGGACCTATCATTCCCGCCTGTATAACGCCGCAAAATACTGCACGCTTAACGATGATGTAGAGCTGATTCAGCTGGTTTCGTTCGGCTGCGGCCTAGATGCTATCACGACGGACGAGGTGCGGGAGATACTGGAGAGCGGCGGGAAACTGTATACACAGCTGAAAATAGATGAAATCAACAATTTAGGTGCTGTAAAAATCCGGATTCGCAGTCTGCTTGGGGCGATAGAGGAACGCAGGCGGAAACGGAGCGGGCAAGTGAGAAAGGAGGCGTGAGGATGGACGAAAAGGAAAGGGATTACCCGGTTTTTACAAAAGAAATGAAAAAAACCCATACGATTTTGTTGCCGATGATGCTTCCCATCCACTTTGCGCTGATGGAACAGGTTCTTAGGCAGGAGGGTTACAAAACAGAGCTGCTGAAAAATGACGGGCGGAGCGTTGTCAACGAGGGACTGAAAAATGTCCATAACGACACGTGTTATCCGGCGTTGCTGGTTATCGGCCAGATGATAGATGCGCTCAAAAGCGGCAAGTATGACCCCGACAAGGTTGCGCTGATGATTACGCAGACAGGCGGCGGGTGCCGTGCGTCGAACTATATTTACCTGCTGCGCAAGGCGCTCAAAAAGAGCGGGTTTGGGAACGTCCCTGTCATTTCGCTCAATACTGCGGGGTTGGAGGAAAGCCCTGGTTTCAGCTTTACCGTGCCGCTGATGATTAAGTTCGTCTATGCTATGCTGCTGGGCGATTTCATGATGGAAATTTCAAACCAGTGCCGTCCGTATGAATTGAACCCGGGCGAGACGGACAAGGTTGTCCGGCGTTGGACAGATATAATTTTGGCGGATTGGAAGGGGAAAAAATTCGTCAGCTACCGCAGCGTGCGCGGCTATTATCCGAAAATGCTGGAGGATTTCGCTGCAATTGCCCGGTCGGAGGAAACGAAAATCAAGGTCGGTATCGTCGGTGAAATTTATATGAAATATTCCCCGATGGGCAATAACCACCTGGAGGATTTCCTGCGGTCGGAGGGCGCGGAGGTGAACGTTCCCGGCCTGGTGGATTTTTGTATGTACTGTTTATACAATGGCATTGAGGGCTACCGCCTTTACGGCGGCGGTAAAATCAAGTACTGGGGCAGCGCTATAGGGTATCGTTTCTTCGTGGGCAAACAGCAGCATATGATAGATGCGATTGAAAAGCACGGGGTATTTGAAGCGCCGATGCCGTTCCCGCATACGGTTAAGCTGGCGGGAAATTATATCAACCGCGGCGTCAAAATGGGCGAAGGCTGGCTTCTTACAGTCGAAATGGCCGAACTGATAGCAAAGGGGATTCCGAATATCGTGTGCACCCAGCCGTTTGGCTGCCTTCCCAACCATATTGCCGGGAAGGGCATGATGAATGAAATCAAAGCCAAGCACCCGGAAGCAAATATTGTCGCGATTGATTACGACCCGGGAGCAAGTGAGGTCAATCAGCAGAACCGTATTAAACTGATGCTCGCAAACGCCGTGATTCAAAAGCAGGAAGAGGAGGAACAAGCGTCACAACCGGTGAGAGAGAAAAAACAGAAGCAGTATAAACACACACCTGCTCCGGCTGAATCGGTATAAGCCGGGAAGCAATTTTAAAAGAGAAGGCCTGTAGCGTAGTTTTTGACGCTGCGGGCTTTTTTTGCGGGTAAAGTCGGCAGATGGACAAAACAAACTGCATGTGTATCAAAGTTTTTGCAACTTTACAATGACAAAAAGGATACGGTACAATGGGAATACGGAGAACCAGAAGTAAGCCGGAGTTTGGAGCGGAACAATTTTGGTTGAATCCGTTCCCAGAATAAACTGCTTCCGGGAAATCTATTTTATTGTGACGCTGCACCTTAAAAAGCAGACGTCAGGAAAGGGTGACATCGAATGAAATGGAAAAAGAGTTTGGTTTTGTTGTTGTGTGTATTGATTGGAATCGGAACGCTTGCAGGCTGCAATTCAAAGGAGACAAATGCAGGAAAAACAGAATCTACGACGGAGACTGACCCAGACAAAGTATATCCGGTTAAATCTACCACAACGTTAAAGTACTGGGTCCGGTCAAAAGCCGCAAAATCGGCGCCGAACTATAACGATTCCGAATTTGCGAAAGCGTTGATTGAACAGACTGGTATAAACGTTGAATTTTTGATTCCGCCAGTTGGTCAGGAGCAGGAACAGTTTAACATCATGATGGCGTCCGGCGACTATCCGGATATCGTTGAAACACCCTATCACGCTGCATATTTTCCCGGGGGCGGCGGGAAAGCCATTAAAGAAGAGGTGCTGATAAGCCTGAATGAGCCTCTGAAAAAATGGGGACCCAACACGACGAAAATGTTTGAGAAATACCCAGAGGCTGAACGTATCTGCAAGTCTGACGACGGGCAAATCTATGCGTTTCCTTTTTTGCGTGAAACAGAGGAACAGCGGATTTTCCAGGGAATCATTGTCCGGCAGGACTGGCTGGACGACTTAAATCTGCCGAAGCCGGAAACGATAGACGAATGGTATGAAACTTTGAAAGCCTTCCGGGACCAAAAGGGGGCGACAGCACCGCTCAGCTTCCATATATCACTTCTCAACTCCACCGCGTTTATTGGTGCGTATGGCGTGACAAACGGATTTTACCTGGAAGATGGTAAAATGATTTATGGACCCACGCAGCCAGGGTATAAAGAATTTTTGAAGACTTTCCGAAAATGGTATGAA
>CABSKZ010000403.1 GCA_902478395.1 uncultured Eubacteriales bacterium
GAGGACAGCGCGTCTGTTTTTTCGCCAAGCTCTGCGGAAATCTTTTCCTGCCGCTGAAGGATATTCTGTTTTACAATGTCGAAATTCGACAGTTTGATTTTATAGTTGCTGACCCGGTCCAGCCCTGCCACAACAATCTCTTTCAGCTTTTCAATCTGCTCGTTCTGTTCGCCCGCGCCGGAAAGTAATGCCTCGCCCTGCCGGTTCAGCTCTTCAATTTCCCGGTCGATACCGCCGCACGTTTCCAAAAGTTCTGCTTTCGATTCCTCTGCGCGTGTTATCTCGCTGTTCACGTCCAGAATGCGGCTTTTCAAATCTGCCGTCTCGTTTTTGATGCGCTCTATCAGCTGCAAATTACCGTTGATGGTGTTGCGCAGCACCTCAATTTCTCCCTTGCGCATACTGATGGACGCCTCTGTGCCGCGCAGCTCCTGCTCGTTGGCCCGGACGGCTTCCTCTTTTCCCCGCGCAGTGTTGTAAAACTCTTCCTGCTCGCGCTCCGCGCGTTCCATGTCCGCCTTCGCGCCGTCTAACTGGTCTGATACAATTTGAAATTTTTTCTCCAAATCGTCCAGCTGCACACGATTATTTTCAATAACCGCTATCGCCATGTTGACCTCGTAAATTTTAAGCTCCTCTTTGTAGGTCAGATATTTTTTTGCTTTCTCCGATTGGCGCGCCAACGGCTCCAGCTGTGTTTCCAGCTCCAGAATGATGTCAGATACCCGGTCGAGGTTCTCCTCAGTTTTCGTAAGCTTCCGTTCCGCTTCCTCCTTGCGGTAGCGGTATTTAGAAATTCCGGCGGCTTCTTCAAAAATCTGCCGTCTGTCCTCCGATTTGGTGGACAGAATTTCTTCAATTTTGCCTTGTCCAACCATGGAATAGCCGTCACGGCCAAGCCCTGTGTCCATAAATATCTCATGGATGTCCTTTAACCTGCAGCTGGCCTTGTTAATGAAATATTGGCTCTCGCCGGACGCAAAGACTTTCCGCGTCACCGCAACTTCGTCGAAATCGATGTGGAACCGCTTGTCCTTGTTATCCAGAATCAGCGTCACCTCGGCAAAGCCCAGCGGCTTACGCTTCTGTGTGCCGTTGAAAATGACATCCTCCATCTTCGAGCCGCGCAGAGATTTTGCGCTCTGCTCCCCCAGCACCCATCGTACCGCGTCGGAGATGTTGCTCTTACCGCTCCCGTTCGGGCCGACGATTGCGGTCACTCCATTGGAAAAATCCAGCGAAATTTTGTCCGCAAACGATTTGAATCCCTGTATGTGCAAACCCTTTAAAACCATAGAAACCTCCCGGATTCCCCTTAATTTACCACTTCGAAAGTGCCGTATGGCACGTCCGGACACTGCTCAATGCAGATTTCATCAAACCCATACCGCGCCTTTAGCCTCCGAATATTTTCCCGACGGTTGCCAACCAGAATAGACACAAACCGTGGATTAACCGCAACCGTAACCTTGCTGGCCTGCAAACCGTTCAGTGCCGCGCACATCCCGTCAAAAGCCAGCGCGCTTTCCACCAGTGCGCCGAACGCAGGGTGGTACGGTCCCGCAACAATCCCGCCCCGGACGCTGTCACTCGCGCAAAGCCCCAGCCGGATAATGTCGATATTCTCCCGCCGGAACAGGATTACCAGTTCCTTGCAAATATCAATCGCCTGCTCCACCGTCAGCGGCGTATACCGCCCGCTTCTGTACCATTCCTCCAACAGCGTATGCTGAATGACCAGCGTGGGATAAATCCGCACACAGTCCGGCGACAGCGCAGCAATTTGCTCTGCCGTCCGAATAGAAATTTCCTTCGTATCTCCCGGCAGGCCGACCATCATTTGCAGTCCAAGCCGAAAGCCTCTGCTTTCAATTAGCCGCGATGCCTGTATGGCCTGTTCAGACGTATGGCCACGGTTGTTTTTAGCCAAAACCGCATCGTTCAAGGACTGTACGCCCAGCTCTACCGTTGTTACGCCATAAGCCGACAGCCTGTCCAATATTTCAGAATCAATATAGTCCGGCCGTGTGGACAGCCGGATTGCATCCGCCCGTCCCTCCCGCACATACTGCTGCGCAACAGCCAGCAGCGCTTCCTGTTGGCTCGGCGGAATCCCCGTGAAGCTCCCGCCAAAAAAGCCGATTTCGACAAACGTGTTTTTCCGGTTCACAGTCTCCAGCGCTTCCCGAATCAGTTTGTCTGCCCGCTGTGGCGTCACTTCCTCTGTCACGCCGGTTATCTTTTTCTGGTTGCAGAAGGAACAATCGTTAGGGCACCCCAGATGCGGCACAAATACAGGAATCGTCCGGTGCTTCATCGTTTTTTTACACCAGCTTGCTTCATGCTTGTCAACGCGTTCTGTGCGGCAAGCTGCTCCGCCCGCTTTTTGCTGTTGCCCTCGCCTGTGCCGCAGACCTTGCCATCTATCGTCACCTGCACAAAAAAGGACTTTTTGTGGTCGGGGCCGGACTCTCCCGTCACCTCATAGGCGATTTTCGCGTTGCTCTTTGCCTGCACAACCTCCTGCAGGGTGGTTTTATAATCTTTAAACATCTTACCGTTTACCGCGGCGCAAATGATGTCGTAGAGCTGTCCCAGCGTCCATTCCCGGACGGTGTCCAGGTTGCTGTCCAAATAAATCGCTGCAATCAGCGCTTCGAATGCGTCTGCCAGAATCGAAATCCGCGTCCGGCCTCCCGTCATTTCCTCACCCTTGCCCAAGATAATAAAATTTCCCAGTTCAATATTTGACGCGCACTCCCACAAAGAATGCTCACAAACCACCGTTGCGCGGATTTTAGTCAAATCCCCCTCTGGCAGCTTTGGGTAATTTTCAAACAGATACCGGCTGACAATGAGGCTTAGAACGGAGTCTCCCAAGAATTCCAGCCGCTCGTTGTATTTAATATTTTTGTGTTTATTCTCATTCGAAAAAGAACTGTGTGTCAGAGCAACTTTCAGGAGC
>CABSKZ010000404.1 GCA_902478395.1 uncultured Eubacteriales bacterium
TTCCTTGCGGAACATTGTCAAAACTGCAGGGGTGACTACAGGAGCGTTTTACGGTTATTATGACAGCAAGGAGGATTTATTTGAAGCGCTGGTGGGAGAACACTACGATTTTTTATTGGAATGTTTTTGCAGGGCACAAAAAGAATTTGCAGAAATACCACCGGAGGAGCAGCCAGACAATCTCACCTCTATTTCCGGTGAATGTATGTATGAAATGCTTTTATACGCCTATGAGCATTTAAATGAATTTAAGCTCATACTTTGCTGTTCAGAAGGAACGCGTTTTTCAAAACTGATTGATGAAATGGTGGAAGTAGAAACAAAAGGAACGCATGATTACTTAGAGGTGCTTGAAAAACTGGGTCGGCCTTCACCGCCTATTGATGAACGGCTGGAGCATATATTGATCACAGGAATGTTTAACACTTTTTTTGAGTTGATTATACATGAAATGCCGCTTGAAGACGCGAAGCATTATTTAGAGGAAATGAGAGCTTTTTATACTGCCGGATGGATGAAAATTATGGGACAATAGGTAAAGGCAATTGCCCTATAATTCTTAATAATGGAAAGCATGCGCTTTCCATTATCTTTGGCATGATGGTTAGCCATAGCTAACTATAAAAATTAACTGCTTAGCTGAGGATATTAGAGGGCAATTATTTTGTCCGCATATCACAAAAATATTTACAAGGAGGTTTTTTAATGAAAAAACAGTCTAATTTATCAATATTGATGGACTACGCTGGAGGATATAGGATATTGACCTACCTTTCCTGGATACTGTCTGTAATGAGTGCGCTGATTTCCCTCGTTCCTTTTTGGTATATATGGCGTATCATTCGCGACGTACTAAAAGCTGCTCCGGACTTTTCACAGGCAGAAAATGTCACACGCTATGGATGGTCTGCTGTATTGTTTGCGGTTATAGCTATTGTTGTCTATATAGCCGCTTTAATGTGTTCGCACATAAGCGCATTTCGGGTGGCTGCCAATATGCGAAAAAAGATCATGCGACATATTACAACTTTGCCTCTGGGTATAACGGAGAAATATGGAAGCGGAAATTTAAGAAGAATTGTAAATACCTCTAGTGCGGCTACGGAAACATATCTTGCACATAGGCTTCCCGACAAAGCGGGTGCTGTTGCTACGCCCATAGGATTGCTTTTTTTACTGCTCGCTTTTGATTGGCGTTTGGGATTATTAAGTCTTGTTCCGGTTATTCTCGGTTTTTTAATTATGATGAAAATGACAGGGGCGGAAATGGAACAAAAGATGAAAGAATATCAAAATGCACTTTCCGATATGTCAAATGAAGCGGTTGAATATGTAAGGGGTGTACCCGTAGTTAAGACGTTCGGGCAGACAATCTTTTCATTTAAACGTTTCAAAGCTGCGATTGATAATTATGAAACATGGGTAATCGCGTACACGAAAGCGTTAAGGATGCCGATGATGTTTTATACAACTGCAATCAACGGCGTGTTTGCTTTCCTGATTGCCGGAGGCATTATTTTTACAAGGAGTGGCGTGACTGATGAATTGCTGCTGAACCTTATCTTTTATATCGTGATTACCCCTGCGATCGGGACAACGCTCACAAAGATTATGTTTATGAGCGAGGACGCAATGATTGTGGGTGATGCAATCAGCAGGATTGATGAAGTGCTTAGGGAAAAGCCATTGTCGGAAAGCCCGGCAGATAACGTACCGGAGGATAATTCAATTGTATTGGAGCATGTTACCTATAGCTATGACGGAAAGAAAAATGCTCTCAATGATATATCATTGTCAATTAAAGCTGGACAGACAGTTGCCTTAGTAGGCGCATCAGGCGGCGGCAAAACGACCCTTGCTAATATCATCACAAGATTTTTTGATCCGCAAAAAGGACGCATACTAATAGGAAATGTCGATATACGCGACATTCCAAAAGAAACGCTGATGAATAAAGTATCTTTTGTATTTCAAGACAGTCACCTGATCAAGGCGTCTGTATTGGAAAATGTGCGTATGGCAAAGCCTGACGCAACCTGTGAAGAGGCTGCTCATGCTCTGGAGGATGCGCAATGTCTGGATATTATCAAAAAACTACCGAATGGAATAGATACAGTTATTGGGACAAACGGCGTGTACTTATCTGGCGGTGAAAAACAGCGAATAGCGATTGCCCGCGCAGTTTTAAAAAATGCGCCGATTCTCATTCTTGATGAAGCCACAGCATTTGCCGACCCTGATAATGAAGTGCGCGTGCAGCAGGCTTTATCTGCCCTTTCAAATGGAAAAACAGTTATTATGATTGTGCATAGGCTATCGTCGATTACAAATGCAGATTGCATTTATGTACTGCAAGACGGTGAAATCGCTGAAAGCGGCACACATGAAGAACTGATAAGGAAAAACGGCATATTTACTCGTATGTGGAAGAATTATTCTGAAGCGGCAGAATGGAAAATTTTAAATGAAAACAAAGAATTGGAGGTAAGAGCATGATTCAGAAATTGCAGAGACGCTTTGCATTATCAAGACAGGGCGCTGTCGATTTGATAAAAGGCTGCATTGCTTGCGTAGTGCAGGATATATCTTTTATGTTTCCTGTAGGCCTTCTTTATTTCTTGGTCATTGATATGATGAACGGGGGCGTAACCGGAAGCCGCGTTGTTTTTTATGTAGCTGGTACTTTAGTTTGCTTATGCTTCATATTCATTGCGACTTGGTTTCAATATAATGCTACTTATTTGGCAACTTATGTAGAAAGTGGGGTAAGACGTATTTCGCTGGCTGAACAGCTTCGCAAAATTCCACTGTCCTTTTTCGGGAAGAAAGACCTTGCCGATTTGACAAATTCTATTATGAGCGACTGCGCAACTTTAGAAACCGCTTTTTCCCATTATGTGCCCGCTTTGGCAGGCTCGCTTATTTCTACAGCGCTGATCGGACTTAGTCTT
>CABSKZ010000405.1 GCA_902478395.1 uncultured Eubacteriales bacterium
ACCATAGGGGGCCTCTTTTTTCTATTGTCCTTTTTTACTGGACTTGTTCAGATTTCTCATCTTCCTTTTTATTGTGTTGTGCCTTTTAAGGCCATGATTTCATTTTTTGACAAGCTTTCAATGGCGTTCCAGCGGGACAGCGGTAGATACCCGTCATCTTATCTTACCGATACATAAGATGCTGCTCAAACAGAGCAAAGCAGTTGTCGGGGACATATGTCTTGCTATACATCCTCCAAAAAGCTGTACTGTGCCGCATAGAGACTGTAGTAATACCCCTTTTTCTCCATCAGTTCATCATGCGTGCCAGCTTCCATCACGTTTCCGTGGTCAATATACATAATGCGGTCTGCATTTTTAATGGTAGACAACCGGTGCGCGATAATAAAGGAAGTCCGGCCCTTGAGCAGTTCGTCCAGTCCGCGCTGAAGGACAATCTCCGTTTTGGTGTCGATGCTGGAGGTCGCTTCGTCGAGTATCAGAATTTTCGGGTCCGCTAGCAGTGCGCGCGCGAACGATATCAGCTGGCGCTGCCCGACACTCAGCCTCGAACCGCGCTCGTTGACCTCCGTGTAGTAACCATCCCGCAGGGAAATAATAAAATCATGCGCGGAAACCACCTTCGCCGCATTGACAACCTCCTCGTCCGTTGCGTCCAGCTTGCCGTACCGGATATTATCCATAATCGTTCCGGAAAAAATAAACGTATCCTGCAGCATCACGCCCATTTGCTGGCGGAGGCTGTTCAGCGTGACATTGCTAATGTCGATTCCATCTATTAAAACCGCCCCGCTGTCCACGTCGTAGAACCGGCTCAGCAGATTGATGACCGTGGTCTTTCCCGCTCCAGTCGGCCCGACCAGCGCAATGGTTTCCCCCGGATTCACAGTGAAATTGATTTTGTTTAAAATTTTCTGCCCTTTCTCATAGCTGAAATCGACATTTTGAAATGCAACGCTTCCGACTATCGGCGGCATCTCCGTCGCGTCAGGCTTATCCTTGATCTGCGGTTCCGTATCGATGGTTTCAAAAATCCGTTCCAGATATGCCATGACGTTGATAATCATGTTATAGAAATTCGAAAGGTTCAGAATCGGATTCCAGAACATACCGATATACGCGGAAAAGGCCACAATTGTACCGACGGAAATTTCTCCGGATATCAGCCGCGGAACCGCATATATATACAGAATCGCGAGGCCGATGGTCGACAGGATTTCAATCGTCGGCCAGATGATGGTATCGTATTTTTTCGCATTCATCCATGACGATTTCACATCGCCGCATATCCGCCGGAAAATGCTCATATTCCGCGCTTCCCGCGTGAAGGACTGTGTGACCTTCATGCCGACGATATTTTCGTGAATATATGCGTTCATGTTCGATTGCTTCGCACTCTGCACCTGCCATGCGATGCGCTGGCGGTTTTTGATTATAAACAGCACCAGGATGAAAACCGGCAGCGGAGCCAGGCAAACCAGCGTGAGCTTAACATTCATAATGAACATGAACACCATGATGACAAGCAGTGTAAACAGGTCCGTAATCATATTGATGACGCCGTTCGACAAAAAATCCGAAATGGAGTTTACATAGTTCACCACACGGACGAGAATCTTGCCGTGGGGGCGAGAGTCATAATAGGAAAACGGCAGCTTCTGAATCTGAGTAAACAAGTCGTAACGAATGTCGCGGATAATATTTTGCCCGGTGACGCTCATCAGCCTTGTTTTAATCCGCAGCGATAATGCGCCGACAACCGCAATTGCCACATATCCCACCATAAACAGTGTCACCTTGACGACGATTGCGGACTGAATGCCCGCACCTGCGTTTTCAGCCAGAATGTCAACACAGGTTTTGACGACAATCGGCCCGAGGGTGGTCAGCAGGCTTCCGGTCAGTATGACCAGAACAGCAAGGATAATCGTCTTCTTGTACCGTCCCATATATTTGATGAGGCGTTTTAAATGTGAAAAATTAAATTCACTTTCGAGTACTTCATCAATGTCGTACTTATTTCTTGCCATTTTCCCCACCACCTTTATTAAAATCACCGAGCTGGTTCTCATACACGTCGTAATAGTAACCTTTTTCTGCCAAAAGCTCCTTGTGGGTTCCCTTTTCTATGAGGCGGCCCTGGTCAAGCACCAAAATCAAATCCGCGTCTTTTACGGTCGATATCCGGTGTGCAATGATGAACGTCGTTTTCCCCTTAAAATAGGACCGCAGCGTCTGGTGGATGTGGTGCTCCGTTTCCATATCAACGCTGGACGTAGTGTCGTCAAGAATCAGGATGGACGGGGATTTCAACAGTGCGCGCGCCAGCGCGATTCTTTGCTTCTGCCCGCCAGACAGGCCGACGCCCCGTTCTCCGACTATTGTGTCGTACCCTTCTGGGAAACGCATGATAAAGTCGTGTGCATCGGCAATTTTCGCAACCTTCTCAATTTCCTCAAAACTGATGTCCGGCACGCCATAGGCGATATTCCCTTCAATCGTATCAGAAAACAGGAAGATATCCTGCATCGCAACCGATATGCTCTGCCGCAGCTTCCGGATGTTGACGTTGCGGACATCGATTCCATCAATCAACACCTCGCCGGAGGATACGTCATAAAACCGGCAGATTAGGTTGACCAGTGAGGATTTTCCTGCACCTGTCGCGCCGATTATCGCTACTGTCTGCCCCGCCTTCGCCTCGAAACTGATGTCGTGGAGCGCATCTTCGTTTTCATATTTGAACGAAACATGGTTGAACTTCACGTCGCCCCGGAAATTATCTTTATAATTAATGCGCTTCTTCGTCTTGATCTTTGGCCGCATATAGAGGATTTCCTGAATTTTCGTCACGCTGGCAGAGGTGCGCTGCACATCGTTTATCAGCCACGCAAACATACGGATGGGGTTGTTAATTGTCCACAAAAGCGAGTTGATAATAAAG
>CABSKZ010000406.1 GCA_902478395.1 uncultured Eubacteriales bacterium
ATTTTATAATACAGCTCGACAAAAAAACACAAAAAGATAGAGATATTTTGCGATAGAACCGTAAAATTAGGATTGATATTTCAGAAAAGATAGTATATAATATTGTTAATCTATCCATGATATATATGGAAAGATATTATTATCATCTTAGGAGGTACGGGAGAATGGACAAGTACGAATGCACGGCATGTGGTTACATTTACGATCCGGAAGTCGGCGATCCTGACAATGGAATCGCGCCGGGAACCAGCTTTGAGGACCTGCCGGAAGATTGGGTCTGCCCGATGTGCGGTTTGGGCAAGGACATGTTTGAAAAGACGGAAAATTAATGAGGTTCAGGGAGGTGGTTCCACGCCTCCCAAATCAAAAAATAGCAGGCTGCGGGCCTGAATAAATAAATTTATAGCATGATTTTTGCAACCGTTTTAGAACCTCGTGAGATGTGCGCTGCTTCTAAATGCGGTAGTTACCGGTTTTTGTAGACGGCCTCATGGAACGAGGTTGAAAAAACTGCAAAAGTAATTTCAGGTTCTACGAAGTTTTATGGCAACAAGCGGAACAGATGTCGATGTCACAGATTATAACGAGATTTCATGGAAGAATTTTTGTGCGGCACACGTGCCCTTCAAGGCAAAATTCTTTCTAACAGCGATTCATTTCACAGCACATGGGAAATATATTTGTCGTGTGCTGAAAAGCAGGAAGCAGACAACTTATAGAGGCGGAGGAAATACCAGCGAGGTTATATACAAAGCTGCGTTAGGGCAGCGATACACAAATCAAGCGGAGCCAAATTGCAGAGTTATTTTTTACGATGGAGGAATAGCAATGATAAAGCATAAAGTAGCAGAAGGCGTGCATTTCGTAGGAATTATGAACCCGAACCTGCGGGTGTTCGATATTATTATGAAAACAGAATTTGGGACCTCTTATAACTCCTATGTTGTGGAGGGGACGGAAAAAACAGCGCTGGTCGAGACTGCTCACGCGCGTTTTTTCGACCAGTTCATTGAAAACATCAATGATGTAACGGACGTATCAAAGCTGGACTACATTATTTTGAACCACACGGAACCGGATCACAGCGGAAGCCTGGCCCGCATACTGGAAATGAATCCGAACATCACAGTTGTTGCATCCATGGCAGGCATTAAATATGCCGAGAAAATTACGAATATGCAGTTTCAGTCCAGGATTGTGAAGGACGGAGACACGTTGGACTTGGGTGGAAAAACGCTGAAGTTTATCATCGCGCCGTTTCTGCATTGGCCGGACTCCATGTTTACCTATCTGGAGGAAGACAAGCTCTTGTTCTCCTGCGATGTGTTTGGCTGCCACTACTGTGAGCCGCGGATTTTTGACAAGTACGTTTCTTATCCGCAATACTATGAATCGGCTTTCTACTATTATTATGCAGCAATATTTGGACCGTTTAAGGAGTTTGTGCTGAAAGGTCTCGATAAAATCAAAGACTTGGATATTGACATTATTTGTCCGAGCCACGGCCCGGTTATTACAGAAGGCGTTCAGCAGGTGCAGGACCGCTACCGCGCCCTGTCGGAAGTGAAAAAGAACGAGGTCAAGAAGGTTCTGATTGTGTACGTTTCCGCGTATGGCTGCACGCATATGATGGCGGACGAAATTAAGAAAACACTGGAGGAATCCGGCACTTATGAGATTGAAATGATGGATGCAATCTGCCATGACCTGCATACCATTAAAGAGAGCATTGAAAAGGCAGACGCACTGTTTATCGGTTCGCCGACCATCAACCGCGACGCGCTGAAGCCAATCTGGGATGTGCTGTCGGTTACGGATGCGATTTTGAATGCCGGCAAGCCGGTCGGTGTGTTCGGCTCCTATGGCTGGAGCGGGGAAGCGGTGAAAATGATTTGTGAACGGCTGCGTTCTTTGAAGCTGAATGTGATAGGCGAGGGAATCCGCGCGACCTTCATTCCTTCTCCGGAGGAACTGCAGGCAGTGCGGGATTATGCAAAACAAATGGTGGAAGTGTTAAACAAGTAATACACCGGCAGGGAAAGAAATGAAGAAAACGAAACCATTGTTTTGTGGCAATTGTTAGAATAACAGTCCGCTTTGTTTGACAGGCAAAGCGGGCTGTTTATATCTAACGGGAGTTTTTGGTATCGACAAGCTTCATATAAAAGAACGCCAGTTCTGATGCGGAGCTGTTTTCGGAAGCTACGGACATGGCTTGAAAAGAAGGCTATGCGTGTTGATTCCAAACAGAGTAAAAGCAAGGCAGAATTCGTTTGGGTTTTGTTAAAATACCAACTTTTGCGCTTGGTTTGAATTGAATGAGACAAATTCTAAAACAGACGCCATTCCTATATATTGTAATAACGGGCTTTTGGCCTGAAATGACATTATACAGGGGTGGTTTTTTGCGTATTATAACGGCTGACAGGGAATATACCTATGAGGCGATGAAGGAGGATATCCGCAGGCTAAAGAGCGAGTATCCGTTCCTTGAGGTATTCTCCATCGGAAACAGCGTCTTGGGGAAGGAAATCCCCTGTATCAGATGGGGACAGGGGGATAAAAAAATATTTATCAACGGCGCCCACCACGGGAAGGAGTGGATTACGGCGCTTCTGTTGCTGCGGATGCTGGAGGAGCTGTGCTACCATTACCGGAACCGTACGGCTATCGGGTGTACAGACATCCATCAGTATTACTGTTCGGCATCTGTTTATTTTTGCCCGATGGTGAATCCGGACGGTGTAAATTTGTGTATCAATGGTCTGACGGACAATATTCCCCTGCCGATCCGCACCCGTTTGATCGGTGCAAATAAAGACAGCAAGGATTTTGTTGGAAAGTGGCAGGCCAATATTCGGGGCGTCGATTTGAACCATAATTATGATGCGGCGTTTGCCAAGGGGAAATTTTATGAGGGGCAGCTTGGCATCTTTACACC
>CABSKZ010000407.1 GCA_902478395.1 uncultured Eubacteriales bacterium
GTTTACTCTCCGGCGATTACCGATTTTGTGTACATGGTGGAAAACACGAGCCAGATGTTCATCACAGGGCCTTCTGTCATTAAATCTGTCACGGGTGAGGACGTTAGCTTCCAGGAGCTTGGCGGCGCGGAAACCCATGCTTCCAAGAGCGGTGTTGCGCACTTCACCTGCAAGGATGATAAGGAATGTATTGCAGAGGTCAGGAAACTACTTTCCTATCTGCCATCTAACAATCTGGCGGACGCGCCGAGACTGGCGCCGACAGATGAAATCAACCGCTTGTCTGCGAGGCTGACAGAAATTATTCCTGATAGTCCAAACAAATCCTATGACATGAAGGAAGTTATCCGCGAAATCGTGGACAATAGCGATTTCTACGAGGTCATGCCGAAGTTTGCGCAGAACATCATCACCTGTTTTGCGAGAATGAACGGCCAGACCGTCGGCATCGTAGCCAACCAGCCGAAGTTCTCGGCAGGCAGCTTGGATGTGGATTCGGCAGACAAAGCAGCGCGCTTCGTGCGTTTTCTGGACTGCTTCAACATCCCGATTATCACCCTGACAGACGTTCCAGGATATCTGCCCGGCGTCGCACAGGAGCATACCGGCATCATCCGCCACGGGGCGAAGCTGCTGTTTGCGTATTCCGAAGCCACCGTGCCGAAAATCAATGTTATTCTTCGAAAAGCTTATGGCGGCGCGTATATTGCGATGAGCAGCAAGCACCTGGGCGCGGACGTTGTCCTTTCCTGGCCAACGGCTGAGATTGCTGTCATGGGACCGGACGGAGCGGCAAATATCATCTTTAAAAAAGAAATTGCGGCGGCGGACGACCCAGTGGCCAAGCGGTCAGAAATGATTGAAAAATACAGGGAACAGTTTGCGAACCCGTATGAAGCCGCGAAACGCGGATATGTAGACGACGTCATCGAGCCGGACTCCACGCGTCCGAGAATCATTGCCGCGCTGGAAATGCTGGCAGGAAAACGCGAATCGCTTCCCGCTAAAAAGCACGGAAATATTCCGCTTTAAAAACTGCTTTTAACACTTTAAAACAGGTGGTGAAATTATGGGTAACATTATTGGCGAAGGCGCGGTTGTGGCCGTCATCGGACTGGGGACCGTGTTCGCCGTTCTGATTATATTGTGGGGCGTTTTAGAATTTATGCGCGCGATATTCTCTCCAAAGGAAAAGAAGGATACTGCTCCGGCGGTAGAGGCCGAAGCTCCCGCACCAGTTGCAGAGCCAATGGCTGCGGCACCGAAAGAGACAGCGGACGAAATGGATGAGGATGAACTCGTCGCGGTCTTGACTGCGGCAATCGCTGCTTCTCTCGGCACCTCCACGTACAAGCTGAAAATCCAGTCCTACCGGCAGATTGATTCCCACGCACCGGTCTGGAATAGCGTTTCCCGGCGTGAAAACCTGGCGAGCAGGCTATAAGTCTGTCCGTTCGGTTCCTACTTATTTAAAATTTTATTCAGGAGGAAATCATCTATGAGAAAATTTATTATAAACGTAAATGGAAAGACTTATGATGTAGACGTTGAAGAAGTTGGCGGCGCTCCCAGCGCACCGGCTTATACCGCTCCGGCATCTGCAGCCGCACCTGTTGCTCCGGCTACTCCTGCGGCGCCCGCGGCCGCTCCTGCTCCAAAGCCTGCAGCCCCTGCTGGCGGAAAAGCCGGAAGCACCAAAATTACATCCCCGATGCCGGGAACCATCCTTTCTGTTGCAGTAAAACCGGGCGACAGCGTTTCCGAAGGGCAGACCGTATTCGTTCTGGAAGCAATGAAAATGGAAAACGAAATTGTTGCGCCCAAAGCCGGAACCATTTCTTCTATTGACGTTGCACAGGGTGCCAGCGTAAATTCCGGCGATTTGCTCGCCACAATGGATTAAAAAACTGTAATCCAAACAGGAAAGGGTGAATATTGTTGGAATTTTTAATGAACGGTATCGTCAGCTTTATGCAGAGTACTGGTCTGGCCAAGCTCTTTGCCGCTACGGCCGAAAGCAGCGCTCTCGTGTACGGCGGTATTGATTTCGGAACAATTATCATGCTGGCGATTTCCTGCGTGTTGATTTATCTTGCAATCGGAAAAAAATTCGAGCCGCTCCTGCTGCTCCCGATTGCATTCGGTATGCTTCTCGCAAATCTGCCCGGCTCTGGGGTTATGCACAATATTTTCTTTGTCGGCGATGGCTCAGACCCAAACTTCACGCCCGATTTTAACCAGATTCTGCATGAAGGCGGCCTTTTGGATATGCTGTATCTGGGCGTAAAGCTCGGCATCTACCCGCCTCTGATTTTCCTTGGCATCGGCGCTATGACTGACTTTTCTCCGCTGATTGCGAACCCGAAAAGCATTCTGCTCGGCGCGGCAGCACAGCTCGGCGTATTCGTTGCCTTCTTTGGTGCATTGTTCCTCGGTTTCAGTGTTTATGAAGCGATGTCCATCGGTATCATCGGCGGTGCAGACGGCCCGACGGCGATTCTTGTCACCAAATCGCTCGCACCGACACTTTTGCCGGCAATCGCTATCGCGGCCTATTCTTATATGGCACTGATTCCGATTATTCAGCCGCCAATTATGAAGGTGCTGACGACGAAAAAAGAGCGGAAAATCGTTATGGAACAGCTACGGCCGGTCAGCAAAAAAGAACGCCTCCTGTTCCCGATTGTCGTAACCATCGTGGTTGCCCTCATCGTGCCTGACGCGATTCCACTGGTCGGCTCGTTGATGCTCGGAAACATCATAAAGGAAAGCGGCGTAACAGACCGTCTGTCCAAAACGGCACAGAATGAACTGATTAATATTATTACCATATTTCTGGGCGTCACAGTCGGCGCCACGGCCTCCGCGGCATATTTCCTGAAGCCGCAGACTCTATTTATTATCTGTCTCTTATACACATCTGACGCTGCCG
>CABSKZ010000408.1 GCA_902478395.1 uncultured Eubacteriales bacterium
TACTTTACTGGGCATTTTCTGCATGAGGAACAGCTTGCAACGCAAATTCTTTGCAGCGGAAATATTTTACGATGTGCAAAAAATATGTCTATGCCCGGAACAGATAACCTTTCCATGGGCTTTCCCGGGAGAGGGGTGGGCGCAAGGATGTCCGTAATGGGCACTTCCTCACAGAACGGTGCGACGACAGCAAAGCTGATTAGTTCAGGCGCCCACCTTTCAGGACGCGTCAGAACAGCGAGCGAATCTCACGGCTGGAGTTCTCCGGAGCAGAACACCTCTTTCGCAAGCTATATTGCAACCGCAAACTGGCAATATGTACTCGGAATTAATTCCTTACCGTATTATACGATGGACTGGAAGAATTCAAATGACGATGAACGCAGCCGTTATGTGAAATACGCTTCCCGCATGTCATACATGACATCAGGCGGCGTTCATAAAGCGCCCGTTTGCGTACTTTATCCGATAAACACCGCAATGGCTTACTTAACGCCGCTTGACGAGCGTCTTCCATCGGTTGCAGGGCTTTCCGCTCACGAGCGCGAATATTGGTACTACAACTATAACTACCATATGTTTAAGCTACAGAATATTTATGATGATACTTGCACACACCTTTTATCCATGCAAACAGATTTTGACTATGTTGAGGATTGCGACATAGCAAATGCCGCTGTTTCCGGCAGCGATATTTTGATAGCAAATGAAACCTATTCCGCCGTACTGCTTCCCGCGTGCGAATATATTTCGGCCGCCTGTGCCAAAAAGCTAATTCACCTTATGAACAGTGGTGGAAAAGTTATTTGTGTCCACACCGTGCCCCAAAAGTTAATCGATGGTGATAATGCTGCGCTTCTCAGTGAGCTTGCGGGCCACAAAAATATGTGCTGCTTTCAAAAGGCGGAAGACGCTTGCCGTTATGCGGCAGAGCATACTGTACACACTCGAATTTTCCCCGAAAATGCGGATATATACGCTCTCCATGTTCAAAAAGAGGATATGGACATCTTCTTTATCTGCAACAATTCCATTTCGGATTGGCGCGGCAAATATCATTTTCCTGTTTCGGGTAAAAAACCACAGCTTTGGAATGTCTTCGATGGTAAGGTTTACGATGTGCCCTACCATGAAGAAAATGAAAGCTGCGTAATAGATGCCTCGCTTTCAGGACATCAGGGGCATCTCATCGTATTTTCAAACGGCCAAAAATCGGATGGTATGCTCGATATAACGCTGGATTTCGGACTGCCGAAAGCAGAAACAATAGAAGAATTTTCACGTTTTGCAGAAGGTCTGAGCAGAAATCGTTATATACCAGATGGGGAGACATTCGAAACGGAGCCTGAAATTGCAGCGCATTTTTCACTCCACGCCCCTGACAATGGCCTTTATATTACAGATTCCACCGACGAATATACAGAAATAAGCCTATCTCCCGGTTACCGAAGCGGTGAAGTGCTCGAGGGGCTTTACGCCTCTTTTCATCTCTGTGAAAACGGCGTATACCGTTTCAGTGCTGAAATAAGCGAGGATAATATAAACTATTGGGGTTTTATGCCGCGTCATTTTGATGAAAACGGAAAAGAAATACTCGAAAAAGGCATTGCGGGTAACTGGCGGAACGAATTCGGCGTTACGCTCTCACACAAGCCATGTAGTTTTGCAATTTGGTTTCATGTGCCATCCGGCACAAAGGAAACGAAAATTGTGAAAGAAACGACACAAGAAAAAAGAAAGGTGTGTTCTCTATGAAAATAAATGCCGACAGTAAATATATTCAAAAAATTTTTGCAAAAACGGAGGAAGAACTTTTATCATATACCGGCGAAAAATTGACCGAAATCGCAGACAACCTTGCTCTTTACAAGGAACGCATGGAGAAATTCGGCGGAAACAAGGCCTTCCGCTACGGCAATTATTTAGGAGACGACATCGCTTCTGCCGCCGCAAATTTTGCAGTTCTTGAAGGGCATCGGCCGACAGAACACGGGCTCTCTTTCGTATGCACTCTGACCGATATGATAGCGGATTCCTCCCCCTGGCTTTCTCAAGGAATCATCGAGCGCCACGCCTCTGATCTCATTACGGCAAATATCGCGGCCAGTCTTGCAATTGTTCTTGAAACCGTTGGCGGCCGTTTGGGTGAAGAAAGGGTAAACAAGGTTCATCAAGCATTGTACACAAAGGCATTTTTGCCGCTTTATTCCGAATGGGTATCTCCCGAAACCCGAATCCACGCCCTCGACACGATGGGGCATAACTGGTGGTGTGTATGCGTCTCCGGAGCGGGTCTGGCCCTTTACCATGCACGCGGCATTGACCCGGATTACGACGAGCACATGTATCAAATAAAAAATGCGCTTGACGAGTGGTTCCGTTATCCAGGCAATGTGCTGCAAAACAAAAATCCTAACTGGAGCGAAAACGGTGACTTCATTGAATACCTCCCCTATATGCTGTATGCGCTTAAAAACATAACTATTTTAGATGCCTTCTGTTACCGTGACTGCGGCGAACATATCATGAAAGATGAATACATAAAAAATACAGCCGAATTTATTCTCTCTTTTTTGTATAAGGATAAAGACGGTATCATGCGCGCCTTTGAATTTTCGGACGGATTTTTTGAAGCAAGCATGATGCTTTATGACCACTGCATGCTTTCTTTTGCACAAAGATTTAAAAACAAAGCGCTGCTTGATGCGATTGAGTCTAATAACAAAGACGAAGGATGTGCAACGGATGCGCTTTTCTACCCCGATACGGAATGTTTCTATCCCGAATATTCCGACATGCACATATATAACCATTCTGGCGTGGCTTCGCTGACCACAGGCAACATGAATTTTGCCGCAAAAACCGGGGAATCGTGGAATCATAATCACAAGGATGCTGGAACCTTTGTGCTGGTTAAAAACGGCACATAAA
>CABSKZ010000409.1 GCA_902478395.1 uncultured Eubacteriales bacterium
ATTTATCTTCCTTTGCCATCAGCTGTGCGCTGCCGCCGGCAGAACGTACCAGCTCGCCGCCCTTCCCAGGCATCAACTCGATGTTATGAATCAGCGTACCGACCGGAATGTTGCGAATCTGCATCGCATTACCCGCTTTGATGTCGGCGCCGTCCGGATTTGTAATCAAAACCTGGCCGTCCGTTACGCCGTTCGGGGCGATAAAATATCTTTTCTCGCCGTCTTCATACTGTACCAGCGCAATGTTGGCGCTACGGTTTGGGTCGTATTCGATACCGATAACCGTTGCCGCCCCCACTTTATTTCTTTTAAAATCAATGATTCTATATTTTCTTTTATTGCCGCCGCCGCGGTGTCTGACAGTGATTCTTCCGTAAGAGTTTCTGCCCGCCGTTTTATTCATTGGCTCAAGCAGAGACCGTTCCGGTTCAAACTTCGTGATCTCTTCAAAAGTAGAAACCGTCATAAACCTTCTGGCCGGAGACGTAGGATTATACTTTTTAGTTGGCATCCTGTTCACTCCTTACAAATAATAATGTTCTGGCATGCACCGCTTACGCCATGCCCTCAAAGAATTCTATGGATTTGCTGCCTTCCTTCAGTTTCACGACAGCCTTTTTCCAGCTGGCACGTCTTCCTTCGTTACGGCCCATCCGTTTCATTTTACCCATCATGTTTGCTGTGGTGACCTTCTCGACCTTCACATCGAAAATTTCTTCCACTGCTTTTTTTATTTCAATCTTATTTGCGTCTCTTGCCACAACGAATGTGTACTTTCTGTCCGCAATCTGATCCATGCTCTGCTCGGAGATGATAGGCTTAATAATAATATCATGTGCATATGTCATTATGCATACACCTCCCCTAATTTTTCAGCAGCATCCTTCGCGATAATCAAGGTGTTATATTTCAGCAAATCGTAAACATTCAGAGTTCCGACGAACGCAACCGCTACGCCCGGAATATTTCTGGCGCTTTTGTAGATCTTCTCGTCGTTCTCCGGCAATACGATCAGCGCCTTCTTTTCCACATTCAGGCCGCTCAGCATGCCGACTATCTTCTTTGTTTTAATTTCCTCCACGGAAATGTTGTCGATTACGAAAATCTCTTCCTCCTGCACCTTCGCAGACAGCGCAGATTTCAGCGCGAGTTTCTTAACCTTCTTGTTCACGCTGGTGCGGTAGCTTCTTGGCTTCGGAGCAAACACAACGCCGCCGCCTGTCCACTGTGGTGAACGGATGGAACCCTGTCTCGCCCTGCCGGTCCCCTTCTGACGCCAGGGTTTGATGCCGCCCCCGCGTACTTCCGCACGGGTCAGCGCGCTCTGTGTACCCTGTCTCTGATTTGCAAGATAGCTAACAACGACTGTATGAATCGCAGTCTTGTTCAGCTCAATTCCGAACACTGCGTCGTTTAATTCGAATTTACCGAGCTCTTTGCCTTCCATATTGTATAAAACCGTGTTAGGCATTTCATTTCCTCCTTTCGTGTCTGTTATTGTTATGCCTTAACAGAATCCTTTATAATCACCATTCCGCCCTTGGGGCCTGGAACTGCGCCTTTTACAGCGATGATGTTCTTTTCAGCGTCAACCTTGACTACCTCAAGATTTTGGACCGTTACTTTCTCCACGCCCAGGTGTCCCGCGAGCTTTTTGCCCTTCATAACTCTAGACGGTGTGGAGCAAGCGCCCAGCGAACCCGGTCCTCTGTGGTAACCGGAGCCGTGCGTCATCGGCCCTCTGTGCGTACCCCATCTCTTAATCGTTCCGGCGTATCCTTTACCCTTGCTGATACCCGTTACGTCAATGGCTTCTCCCGCTTCAAAGACGTCCGCCTTAATTTCGTCACCGACATTCATCTCTGCGCTGTTGTCCAGCTTCAGCTCTCTGAGGTATTTCATATAGCCTGTTCCGGCTTTTTTGAAATGTCCCTGCATCGGCTTTGGCGTATGTTTTTCTTTCTTTTCGCCGAATCCGACCTGAACGGCTTCATAGCCGTCATTTTCCATGGTCTTCTTCTGAATGACTCTGCATGGGCCCGCTTCAATTACGGTGACAGGAATCAACACGCCGTCTTCGTTAAAAAGCTGCGTCATGCCAAGCTTTTTGCCTAAAATTGCTTTCTTCATAAAAGCACCTCCTAAATTGGTTATTGGTTCGCGTAAATTCGCGAACATGACCCGCTATCCTTGCTAGCAGTGCCGTTAACAAGCCGCCGGAACACGCCGGTTGAGCTTGCGATTAATATTTCATTTCGATGTCAACACCAGCAGGCAGCTCGATTCTCATCAGGGAATCAATCGTCTTCTGGGTCGGCAGCAAAATGTCAATCAGCCGTTTGTGGGTTCTCATCTCGAACTGTTCTCTGGAGTCCTTATATTTGTGGACAGCTCTTGGAATTGTTACAATTTCCTTTTTGGTCGGCAGCGGAATCGGTCCGGAAACCTTCGCGCCTGTTCTCTTTGCGGTTTCTACAATTTTTTCAGCAGACTGATCAAGAAGTACATGGTCATAAGCCTTCAGTCTAATTCTGATTTTCTGGCTTGCTTGTGCCATTTGTTTTTCCTCCTCTACATAAATTTAATGTCTGTGAAACATGCCGAAGCATCAATGAAACGACAGCATAAATTGTGCACACTCTGCCGGGTGTTTCTACCTCACCCATAAATAAAACCCAAAAACCGTCAATTCCGTTTCTGGGCAGATGTACTCTCACACAAACAAAACTACAAAAGGCCGCAAAACGCCCTTTTATGCCTGCGAATCTCTTCACATATCCTGTTTCGTGTGTGACTCTGTCGCCCGGTTTCAAGAATCGGACATTCTCCATGGAAAAACCCGCCCGCAAGCGGCAACCTCCCACTTCCTCGTATGCCATGTCACAGCCTTTTAATTGTACACTATTTTTCTGGGGAATGCAAGTTTTTC
>CABSKZ010000410.1 GCA_902478395.1 uncultured Eubacteriales bacterium
GAAAGGGTGAGCTGTTGCGGTATTGTGAGTCTTGTGAAGGGCAGGTGCGGAGATTTTTCAAACATATGGTTTTGAAAAAATACAACGGAAAAACTCAATGCACTTCTTACCGCGCGACGAGTAGTTAGGAAGCGGACGCGGTTGGGGTCCTCCGCAAAAGCGTTGCTTTTGTGGGAAAAAGGAGCGGCGAACCAAAAGGCTCGCCGCAACGTGGTCGAATAATCCTTATAGGACTTATCTACAAACGCAGTAAAATCAAGGGTTTTCATGTGCGCGAAGCGCACAATATCGTGAAAAGTTGGTAGCGATAGTGAGCCGTCGTGAGTGCGTTTACAAACGAGCAGGCGAACGGAGCGTGACTTTTCACGAAAGAGGAGGAACGACGAAGCGTGTGACTGATTTTTGTGCAAACAAAAATCGGAACGGAGCAAAGTCCGTTCCGACGTGGTGCGAGTGACGGGACTTGAACCCGTACGTCATAGACACACGCCCCTCAAACGTGCCTGTCTGCCAGTTCCAGCACACTCGCTCGATAAAAAATTATACTACAAACGGATTGATTTGTCAATCCTTATTTTAAAAAACATCGCATAAATTTAGAACTTTTTATAAAATCATGTTTTGCGCTCCAACGAAGATAGGGCAGCAGTGTCCTATTCATATGTGGCGGCGGATAAAGAAAAAGCCGGAACAGCCCCCTATTCCGGCATTGCGGCTAATTCGACTGTACAATTTCAAAATTCTGCGCAAACTTTTCCCCATCCTTTTCTTCGTAAAAAACCTTAATAAAGGTGTTTACGGAAATTCTGGGATTTTCAGAATCCTTGTTCCATATTGCGAGTTCTTTAGTTGCCGATTCAGACATTTTAAACGACCAGATTTCATTTGCGACACGCACCGCAACTTCGTTATCAGAGAGAGTAGTGCAGTAACCTTCTGCGACCAGGCGGTCATTTTCGGTATAGGAACTTCCTTCCGTGTGCGTCAAATTCGGGTTTACGGTCGGTGACGACACTTGCGAACTGGACGGAGAGGGGGAAACGGAAGCGCCGTCATTCTTGGCACAGCCTGCGGCCGGGACAAGAAGGGCAGCAATTGTGATAACCAGTAATATCCTTTTCATTCGTTGATACCTCCATGATTGAGCCTTTCACGCAGGTTCCTGTTATAATACGTGATGATATAGCTCAAAATATAATCGTATAAAATAAAGATAATCTCTAAAGCAAAAATTACAAAATTCAGATACGTAATCACAATACTTACAATCGCTGAATTAAAATAGGGCATTAAGAATAGTTTGAAGATGGTATAGGCCGTCACCAAAATTACATTAAAGACCACAATTTTAATAATCCATTCCAGCCACCTTCTATTTAAGCGTTCAATATACAGCTTGATAACCGGGTAATATCCCAAAAATAAAATATAGATAAGAACCATCATTTTTTTCGGGATTAACAGGAGGGAGAGAATGCTCACGCCAATGTAATGAATCCAGCCATCTTTCACACCATATTCTGAAATAATCAACGCGCCGAATACTGAAGTGATTGCCATCAGAGCGACTCTTCCGGTCGGAAGGGTAGACGCGCCGAACAGACAGACCACCGTCAGGGCCATTGCGATTGATGAAAATGCCAGACGTCTGGCCATGAATCATCAACAACCTTTCCTTGCATCGTTTTATTAGCAGCAGCGGATTAGGTCGCCGCCGAAGCATTCGCAGCAGCAATCCGCGCAGATAAGCCCCTGACAACACTCGCACGGGCCTGGGCCGGCAGGTGTGCCGTTCGGCCCATAGCCGACGTTCCGGTATTGCTGTGTCTGTGAAACATAGTTATTTAAAACCATCCGGTATTCCGAGTTGGAGGGGTCCATATTGACAGCCTGCCGGATGAAATTAAGCCCTTGTGTATGCCAGCCCTTCTTCATGAAAACAGAGCCTTTCAGAAAAAACCATTCTGCGTTTCTGTCCTGCATTTGGTCCAAAAGCGTTTCCGCTTCATCGATTCTGGACATATTGATAAGGTTTCGAATTTGCGCAAAGTTTCCGGCGCCGCTGCTCCGCCTGCTTCCTGAAAATCCGGAGCGCGAAGAACCTGTTTGCGCTCCGCCGCCTGTTATCTGTTCATATGCTTCATTGATTTCTTTGAATTTCTCTTCCGCCAGGTCAGAAAGCGGGTTATTTGCGTAATTATCCGGATGATACTGTTTTGCAAGCTTTCTATAGGCTTTTTTAATTTCCTCCGGAGAGGCGTCCTTGCTGACGCCTAACACTTCATACGGATCCTTCATTTAATGTTTCTCCTTTTGTGAATCTTTGGACGATTGGTCCATTGTTTTATCTAAAACATCCAGCAGCCCCAGATATATAATGTTGTCGAGAATCGGTTTATTCCTGTTTAGGTTGAGTAATTGATAGCTATTTGATACATCACTTAACGTAAAAGTCAACGACATTTTTATATCATCCGCATTAACCGGTTTGTTTTGCAGCAAAAAAGGATTGAAATTCTTTTCCTTTTTATCCTTCTCCCTGTCTTCATATGCATCGAGAATATAAATAAACCGGCCAAGGCTATAGCCGATATGTTCAAAAATTCTTCGCTCTGCATCGCTCTTTATCAATTCGGCTGAAAAGACACGTTTCATAATCATACCAAATTCGTTTGCAAGTATGTCGATATCTGCGCATTGTGCCTTTTCAAGCTGTGTCAGTTTATCTATATGTTCTTTGACTTTGAAAAATAACACTGGGTGCCGTTTCCGTGCTTTTCTCTTTGCTGGAAGCAATAAGAGAGAGGCGAACAGGGCTTTCATAGAATGGTTGTCCCGAAGGTCATCCGCCAACTTCAAATACGTTAAAATAACATTGACAGAAGCGGTATATTCAAAATAATCCTCTGTATTCACCACCGGTTTTTT
>CABSKZ010000411.1 GCA_902478395.1 uncultured Eubacteriales bacterium
CTCCGGCAATTCCGACTATTTTGTTTAGTGGTATGTCCACGTCGATGTTTTTCAGGTTGTGGACTTTCGCCCCGCGTATCAGCATTTTATCTATCATGGATTTTATCCCCTTTGCTGTGGTTATAAATGAATTATACCACATCTCAGAGAATTTTTCCAGAGGAAATTTGCTTGCCTAAATGTCGCCTCTAAAAACCTCATGCGAGCGAAAATGTGAAGTGCGATTAATTCCAGGTCGTATGGTATATTCCCGCACTCTCATTGGTAATAGCACGGCTTTATCATTGCTGCCCATTCATTCTATCTGCTCCAGATATTCTTTTTTTCTTTGTCCGTACCTGTGACAGTTCGTCCTCCAGGCTCGATAAACTTTTTTGCTTGTTAATTCTTTTTATACCATTTTTTATTTTACTATGTAACTGGTTTGTATGCTTATCTTGCACGATTTCCATTTTGTGGGCTTTGTGCGGCGCTGCTATAGGTTTTTTAGAGGTGACCTTAAATAATTTAATGAAAGCGATTGACAAAAAGCATAATATGTGCTATTATCTAAATATCAGCTATGAAAGGACGATAATAGAAATGAAGATTTATTCTGTGCTGGACAAAGAATTCGCGCCCTATGGAAAGGTACTCCAGGGTTACGATACCGCTGGACTTATGAAAGCGCTTGACGAAAAGACTCCTTTGCCTGAAGGCGTTGAATACGTCATGAGCGATACCGCATTAGAAACTGTTGCGATTTTTGGTGAACTGCAAAATAACGCTTACGGCGGAATGCCTATCCAGCTTGGTTGGTGCAATGGACATAATACCAAGCTTAACTGCCTTGAGTACCATCGCGATAGCGAGCTTAATATCGGTCTTTATGATTTTATTCTTCTCGTTGCAAAGGCTGATGATATTGTTGATGGAAAATTAGATACCTCAAAGGTCAAGGCGTTCAGGGCGGCGGCTGGTCAGGTCGTTGAGGTTTACGAAACAACTCTGCACTATGCTCCGTGCAGTGCGAAAAAGTCGGACGGCTTTAAGGTGGTTATTGCTCTTCCTAAGGGAACAAACGGCTCCATGCCCAATATAACTCCAAAGAACGAAGAGGACAGATGGCTCAGAGCATGCAACAAGTGGCTTCTTGCTCATAAAGACGCCAGTGAAGCAGGCGACGGCGCATATATAGGTCTTACAGGTGAAAATATTGATATTTCATCGGATATAGACTGATTCACGTTACATAATCAATCACCCCTGGGAATATGATCTCAGGGGTGTATTTATATTAAGCGACTGCTGTTCAGACTATTTTAGCTGAATTACTTGACAACAGACAAAATAAATAGTATCATAGTATAGTTGCATGTTCAGGAACGCCATGAAAATGATACACGAAAAAAGGCGGAGGTATAAAATGGGCAGAGAAAAATTGGGAAGCAGACTGGGATTTATTTTGTTAAGCGCCGGCTGTGCAATTGGAATCGGAAATGTGTGGAAGTTTCCGTATGTCGTCGGGCAAAACGGCGGCGGAGTTTTTGTGTTGATCTATCTGATATTCCTTGCTATACTGGGAATCCCGGTGTTATCCATGGAGTTCGCGATTGGCAGGGCGGCGCAGAAAAGTCCGGTCAAGATGTACCAGGAGCTGGAGCCGAAAGGAACCGTCTGGCATATACACGGCAAGGCAGCAATGATAGGCGGGTACCTCCTGATGATGTTCTATACAACAGTTGCCGGCTGGATGGTAAGGTACTTTGTTTCAACTGCAGCCGGCGATTTGTCAGGCCTGGACGCTTCGGGGATATCCCAGAAGTTCAATCAGATGCTTTCCGACGCTCCTATGATGATACTTTATATGGGTATAGTAATTGCGGCGGCGGTGTTGGTGTGCTCCATTGGACTAAAAAACGGGCTTGAGCGTGTTACCAAGGTAATGATGCTGGCACTCCTCGGAATAATGGTTATCCTCGCGATAAACAGTTTCTTCATGCCCGGCGGAGAACAAGGAATTGCATTCTACCTCATGCCGAATTTTGAAGATGTTCAGAAAATAGGCATTGGAACCATAATCGTGAACGCCATGAACCAGGCGTTTTTTACCCTGAGCCTTGGAATAGGCGCGATGGCGATATTCGGAAGCTACATCGGCAAGGAAAGATCACTCCTCGGTGAATCGGTCAATGTTGCGATTCTGGATACTCTGGTAGCGCTTTCCTCCGGACTTATTATATTCCCGGCGTGCTTTGCGTACGGCGTAGACGTGGACAGCGGTCCGAGCCTTATTTTCATTACGCTGCCGAATATATTCAACAACCTACCGCTTGGCAGACTGTGGGGAAGCCTTTTCTTCGTGTTTATGTCATTTGCGGCGTTGTCTACCGTGTTGGCTGTTTTTGAGGAGATCACAGCATGCACGCAGGATCTGTTCGGCTGGGGACGAAAGAAGTCCTGCATTGTAAACGGAATTCTCCTGTTTGTGCTCTCCCTGCCGTGCAGCCTTGGATTCAATCTGCTGAGCTTCATTCAGCCGCTTGGCGAAGGAACAAATATCATGGATCTTGAGGATTTTATCGTCAGCAACCTGATACTTCCACTTGGTTCTCTGGTAATTATACTGTTCTGCGTGCTGAAAAAGGGCTGGGGCTGGGATAATTACATCAGGGAAGCCAACACAGGCAAGGGTCTGAAAATGAAGAACTTTATGAGAGGTTATGTGACCTGCGTTCTTCCCATAATGGTGATAGTTCTTTTCGTAATAGGAATTATCAGGACATTTGCTCAGTCATGATTATAACCGCACAATAAAAAGTCATAACTGCAGTTAATTAAGGTCACCTCTAAAAACCTTGTTTGAGTAAAATGTGTATAGCACACCGACTGCTTCTTTCAACGAGCGAAATTTCTGATGCGACGGCGTCCATGCCGTCGCCCG
>CABSKZ010000412.1 GCA_902478395.1 uncultured Eubacteriales bacterium
TAATACAGCAGTCAAGAAAAGTCTACTCATTTAATGGAATTTCCAAAAAAATATCCGGATTAGGCCCAAATAGGTAATATCTATGAGGAGCTGTGTATGATTCATAGATATACCGACGGCAGCAATATATACAAGGGTTAGTAATTACATTCATATGGCATCTACTGTATTTAACGACCCGGATATTCCCGAAGTGAAAGCACCAATGCACAAAGTAATTATTTCCGTGGAAGCTGCCGCAAACAATAAATTATCAAACGCAGGGGCCCATCCATTTTTAGGCTCCTTTCGAAACCTAAAACGAATTTCACAAATTTGGAGTAGATATCCAGCCCATAACATGTTATGATATGGCTGTGAGGTGATCCGGATGTACGAGGTCATGAAATATGTGCATGAACATATTCGTGAAAGAATGCCTGTAGAATGTGTCGCAAAGCACTTTGGGTATTCCAAGTGGTATTTCTGTACGCTGTTTAAGCAGTTTACAGGCAGGTCTTTCGTGGAATATACCAAGCATTTTCGTCTGCAATTGGCAGCCGCCGAAATTTTAGACGGAAAAAAATCCACCGACGTTGCATTATCCTATGGCTATGACACGCTCGGCGGTTTCAACAAGGCCTTTTTAAGCGAGTTCGGCTGCCTTCCCCGGGAATTGAAACGAAAGAACAAACTATATCATATTCAATACAAAGAACGGAGGGATAACATGATCGATTTGTCAGATAGATGCGCTTTGCTGCGGGAGGAACGGGTCAACCGCAGAACGGCGGAAAAGAAAATCTGTGCCCAACGAAAAATCCTGTTCAGTGAAGGCGTTCGACTCTGTCCAGAAAACGCGGGCAACGAACTGCTGATGGCACACGGACTGGCACATGTAATGGACCACTCCCCCGCCTTTATCGGGGATGGGGAGTTAATCGTGGGGTACAACTACGGTGACAGTGGTTATGGTGAGTTTTATGACCCTGCGCAGGATCCGGAGCGCGACTTGATTCTGAAAGAAAATTTGATTTCCCCCGAACGGGCGGCGGAATATTTCCACACCAGAGCCGCATCCGAAAACCGGTTTCAGTGTGCAGATGCCCCAAAACTCACAAAACAGGATATGGAATTGACCGAGGAATGGGCCGCAATTGGAAAATGCATTGCAGATAATCATTCCGTTATTGGTTACCAGGAGGTACTGACGCTCGGGTTTAACGGAATTCTGGAAAAGGTAAAAAAATACGAGGCGGTAAACGGACCGTCGGAATTGTACACCGCCATGAAGCTGCTCTGCCAGTCGGCCTGTCGCTTCGGAGAAAAATACGCCGCAGAAGCCAGGAGGCTTTCTCTCACCGCAGGGCTGACCGAAGCCCGACGCACAGAACTCGCTGCAATCGCCGGAGTGTGCTCCCGCGTCCCCGCCCAGCCAGCCACAAGCCTTTGGGAGGCCATCCAGAGCCTTTGGTTTGCACACATCTTCAATACCTGGGAAGACTACACCAACGCTAACTCTCTCGGCAGACTCGACCAGATTTTATATCCGTATTATCAAAAAGACATCGAACAAGGCATTCTCACAAAGGACGAAGCCTTTGAACTGATATGCTGCCTATGGATTAAGTTATACCGCGATTATGATGTGCAACAGTCATGCGTGGGCGGCTGCCACGCGGATGGGAGTCCGGCCGTAAACGAATTGTCCTATCTCATGCTGGATGCGACGGAAAAGCTCGATTTCGTCCGCTGTCTTTCTGTCCGCTTTTCTCCGGACAGCGACAAAGCCTTCCTGCGCCGTGCGCTCGAGGTCGTCGGCCATCTGCAAAAAGGCGTTCCATTTTTCTTTAACGACAGCGTCATGATTCCTGCGCTGGTAAGTAAGGGAATTTCCTTGGAGGACGCGCGGGACTATACACAAATTGGCTGTGTGGAAACCGTGATTCCAGGCAAATCGAATCCGCACGCGGTCACCGGAGAAATTAACATGTTAAAAGCGCTTGAATATACGCTGGAAAACGGAAGGAGCATGGTGAACCCCTCCTATTTTCCAGGAATTGAGACAGGCAGTCCCGACAGCTTTACGACCTATGACAGCCTAAAAAACGCCGTTTTTCATCAGATAGAACATCTGCTGGACAATGCCTGCAAGAAGGTCGCGCTGTATACCAAAGCCGCGGAAACAGACAGTGTCAAGCCCTACAAATCGCTATTGACACAGGGCTGTATTGAGACTAACCGCGATTTCAACAACCACGGGGCAACCTACGACTACTACCAGATTATGCTGGGCGGCATCCCAAATCTTGCGGATTCTCTGATTGCCATGAAACATCTAATTTATCAACAGAAAAAGTATACCTTAACGGAGCTGCTCCAGCAACTGGAACAGAATTATCCGGACGAAGCTGTCAGGCAGGATTTTCTGAATAAAGCCCCCAAGTTTGGAAACGACATCGACGAGGTGGATTTTGTCGCTGCAGAATTGACGGAATTTGCCTGTGACTGCCTGGATAAACTTTCTGAAAAGTACGGCCTGAACTTTCACGCACAGCCGTTTACCTATCTGTGGATGATTGACCAGGGCCATATGACAGCAGCCTCTCCCGATGGAAGGCGCAAGGGTGAAAACATCGCCTACAGCGTATCTCCCATGCAGGGAAGGGACTTCAACGGCTTTACCGCCCTGCTCAATTCCCTTTCCAAGCTGCCGACCAAACGTGCTCCCGGAACAACCTCCGCCATCGTGGAGGTTGACCCCAAACTGTTCACCGACAGCAACATCGGCCTTTTCGCCGATATGATTCTCACGTCGGCGGAAAATGGGCTGTGCAATCTGCAATTCAATGTCGTCGATGCAGAAATCCTGCTAGACGCGCAAAAGCATCCAGAAAAATACAACAACCTCGCCG
>CABSKZ010000413.1 GCA_902478395.1 uncultured Eubacteriales bacterium
GTCGTAGATTTCCCGGCCCCGTTTGGTCCCAGAAAGCCCAAAATCTCCCCCTGGGGAACAGTAAAAGAAATATTGTCGACAGCAAGCTTGTCGCCATATTTCTTGGTTAAGTTCCTGATTTCGACCATGTACAATGCCTCCCTGATTTTCTATATGCCACGGCAGGAAAACGCCTACCGCAAGACAGGGGATGCAAAAGCGCATTCCCCCGGCTGGCGGCCATCTGCCGCAATAATTTGTTTTATCATATCATAATGATTTGAACAGTTTATGAATAAACCGTAAATACAATTAAAATTTAAGGTAATGCCGACAGGCTCTGGTCTGTGAACGCGAATCTGCCAAAGAGCCTGTGCCTCCGCTTTACAGCGGAAGGTCGGTTTTGATATTCAGTTCCTTCAGCTGCTTTGCCTCAACCACATCTGGCGCGCCGGACATGATTTCAGACGCGTCCTTCACCTTCGGGAACGCGATGACGTCGCGGATGGAGTCGCGTCCTGCCAGCAGCATGATGAGCCTGTCCAGCCCGTACGCCATACCACCGTGCGGAGGTGTGCCATATTTAAACGCTTCCAGCAGGAAGCCGAATCTTGCCCAAGCGTCCTCATCGGAGAAGCCCAGCGCTTCAAACATTTTCTGTTGCAATTCCGTATTGTGGATTCTGACGGAGCCGCCGCCAACCTCGGTGCCGTTGAACACCATGTCGTAAGCCTTTGCACGGACTTTCTGAGGCTCTGTATCCAGAAGCGGGATATCCTCGTCCATCGGCATTGTAAACGGATGGTGCTTCGCCACATACCTCTTTTCCTCCTCGCTGTATTCGAACAGCGGGAAGTCCGTGACCCACAGCAAATCGTAGGTATCCTTTTCTATCAGCTCGAACCGTTTTGCCAATTCCAAACGAAGCGCGCCCAGCGCGTCATATACAATCTGGTCGCGGTCCGCAACAATCATGACGATATCGCCAACCTGTGCATCAACCGCTTTGAGCATCCCGTCGATTTCTTCCTGCTTAAAGAATTTTGTAATGGGTGATTTCAGTTCATTTTCTCCCACAACAATCCATGCAAGGCCCTTCGCCTTGTAAATTTTAACAAAGTCAACCAGCCCGTCCAAATCGCGGCGGGAAAGCTTCGCGTCTCCGCCCTTGCAGTTAATGGCGCGTACGCTGCCGCCTTTTTTGATGACATCTGCAAACACCTTGAATTCGCAGTCCTTCACGATTTCAGACAAGTCCACCAGTTCCAGTCCAAAACGCGTATCTGGCTTGTCGGAGCCGTAGCGGTCCATCGCCTCCTGATACGTCAGCCGTTTAAACGGCGTTTGCAGCTCCACGCCCATGACCTCTTTGAAAATTAACTTCATAAAGCCCTCGTTCATCTCCATGACATCGTCCTCGTTGACGAAGGACATTTCAAGGTCAATCTGCGTGAACTCTGGCTGACGGTCCGCGCGCAAATCCTCGTCGCGGAAGCATTTCACAATCTGGAAGTACCGATCCATGCCGGAAACCATCAAAATTTGCTTATACAGCTGCGGAGACTGCGGCAGTGCATAAAACTTGCCCGGATGCACACGGCTTGGCACGAGGTAATCCCGCGCGCCCTCCGGCGTAGATTTTTGCAGCATCGGCGTTTCAATTTCCAAAAAGCCGTTCTGGTCAAAGTAGTCTCTTGCCAGCTTGCATACCCGGTGGCGCAGCTCCATTAAGCGCTGCATGTCGGGACGGCGCAAATCCAAATAACGGTATTTCAAACGCACCTCTTCGCGCACGTTGGAATTTTCTTCAATGTAGATGGGAGGCGTCTCCGCTTTTGAAAGGATACGGAATTCCTTTGCACGGATTTCAATTTTGCCCGTCGGAATTTTATCATTCACTGTTTCCGCATCGCGCTCCACGACTTCCCCGACAATTGCAAGCACATACTCGCTGCGGACAGAATCCGCCTTATCGAATATCTCCTGCCCATCCTCAATGTTCGAAACCACCTGCACAATTCCACTGCGGTCCCGAAGATCGATAAAAATGACGCCACCGAGATTCCGGTACACCTGCGTCCACCCCATGACGGTGACCGTCTTGCCCACATCTGCCAGCGTCAGTTCCCCGCATCGGTGGGTTCGTTTCATGCCCTTGATTGTTTCCATTTGCCATCCTCCAATAGTTCAATATCGTTAATTGTCATTTGTTTTTTAGATAATCACCAACATAGTCGAGAGAAATTTCCTCGCTTTCGCCGGTTTCCATGTTCTTCACTGCCGACGTGCCGCGTTCAATTTCATCATCCCCCAGCACAACGGTATATTTGGCTCCAATTTTGTTCGCATATTTCATCTGCGCCTTGACGCTTCTTTCCAGATAATCCCGCTCAGCACTGATTCCCTGTTTGCGAAGCCCATAGACCAGCTTTTGCACATAAGAATCCGCCGCCTGGCCAATGCTGGCAACAAAAATGTCCGGTGTTTCCGTGTTGTCCGGGTTGATGTGCAGGCTCTCCAGAAGCAGGAGCAGCCGCTCCATTCCCATGCCGAAGCCAACGCCCGGCACATCGGGGCCGCTCAGCTCCTCCACAAGGCCGTTGTACCGGCCGCCGCCGCATACCGTTCCCTGCGAGCCGATGTTTTTTGAAACAATTTCAAACACCGTCTTGGTGTAATAGTCCAGCCCCCGGACGATTGTCCCGTCTATCTTGTATGGAATTTCCATCGCGTCCAGATAACCCTTTAACTGGTCAAAGTGCTCCTGGCACTCACCGCACAGGTTATCGAGCAGAATAGGCGCTTTGTAATATATATCCTTGCAGTTTTGCAGCTTGCAGTCCAGAATCCGCAGCGGATTCTTTTCGTAACGTTGGCGGCAGGTCTCGCATAATTCATTTAAATGCGGTT
>CABSKZ010000414.1 GCA_902478395.1 uncultured Eubacteriales bacterium
GGGTATCTGCGATGTCGTCTGGCAGTGAAATATCTGTCGGCAGCTGATATTTTCCCAGCATATCTTTCAACCTGTCCGCGATACCAGCAGGCGTAACCCCCATCCGTTCGCCAATCCGGCAGGCCAAAAGCATACCATAAGCGACGGCCTGCCCGTGGGTATAGGTTTCATAATGATATTCTTTTTCCACGACATGGCCAATCGTATGTCCGAAATTTAAAATCATACGCAGGCCGGTATCCAATTCATCCTTTTCCACAATTCTGCGCTTAATGTCGCAGCAGGTGTAAACGATATCCTCCAGATAGGCATCGATATCTGCGCGGTTGTCGAAAAACACCAATTTATTAAACAGGGTTTCGTCCTGAATCAGACCATATTTAATCACTTCTGCAAGACCATCGAAGAAGATACGGTCAGAGAGGGTAGACAGTGTGTCCGTATCAATCACCACCAGCTTCGGCTGGTAAAAAGCGCCGACCAGGTTCTTTCCGTAGAAGGTATCAATTGCAACCTTGCCGCCGACGGAACTGTCCACCTGCGCAAGCAGGGTAGTGGGAAGCTGGATAAATGGTACACCGCGCAGTACTGTCGCGGCCATAAAGCCAGTTAAATCCCCGATGACGCCGCCGCCAAGCGCGATAATCATGTCACTGCGGGTGATCTGGAAAGAAAACGCTTCGTCATAAAGGCGGCTTAGGTTCTCCAGTGATTTTGTCTGTTCGCCGGGCTTAAGGGACACAAGCTTCACAGAAAAGCCGGCCTGCATTAATTTGTTGCGGACAACATTTCCGTAGAGCCGGTTGACGTTGTCGTCCGTAACGATGATGATTTTATCCGGCGAAAAGGAGGATTTGATAATGGTTCCAATGTCATCCAGCAAGCCGCTTCCGATAAAAATTTCATATTCCCGGCCGGTGAGATTAACGGTTAGTTTTTTCACTTAAATACCGCCCCTTTCTTTGTGATGCAGTTTCAAGAAAACTGCGGAGAGCTTCACTGTCTTCAGCGCTGAGAGCGTTTTTTACCGCATCCATGCTCTGTTCGAATTCGTTGATGCGCTGAATTAATTCTTCGCGGTTGGTCAGAAACAGCTCACTCCACATACTGCTGTTGAGCTTGGCCACACGCGTGCAGTCACGCAGGCTTCCGGCAGAAAAACCTTCCGCTTTATCCAACAAATGATTATCGCATAGTGCTACGGCAACCACATGCATAAGCTGACTGGTGTAGGATATCATTTCATCGTGCTTTTCCGGCGTTGTTTCCACAACTTTTTTACAGCCGATATATTCAGCCATTTCATGCAGCAGAGTAACGTGCTCAGTTGCATCATCCGCGTTTGGCGTGATGATGTAGCTGGCGCCCCGAAACAGGTTTGCATCTGAATTCTCATATCCACCATTTTCTTTTCCGGCCATTGGGTGTCCGCCGATGTAATGGATATCCTCGCGAATGACAGACTGATATAAAAATTGTTTTACGCCGCAGACATCCGTAATAAGCGCGTTTTTTTTGAAGCACTCCCGGTTGATAAAATTTGCTGCCTGCTGCGGGCAGATACAGACAATGACCAGGTCACATTCCTGTGAGATGCTGTCACCATCAGGAAAACCACATAAAATGACACCGTCGGTTTCGGCCTGCTTGAGTACCGCAGCATTTTTATCGATACCATATATGTCAGCATTGCGGAATCCGTGCAGGGCTTTGGCAAGAGAACCGCCGATAAGGCCAAGCCCCACTATCAAAATTTTCATTGGTTCTTTCTTCGTTCCACCCATATTATATTTCCCGTCCGGCTACTTCCGCAACCTGCCTGAGCTTTGCCATCATATCGGCAAAAGCGTCTGGTGTAATAGATTGGGCGCCGTCACATTTCGCATTTTTCGGGTCATTGTGTACCTCGATCATAATTCCATCAGCACCGGCTGCGATTGCAGACATGGCAAGCGGCGTCACCATCCAGTTCATTCCGGTCGCGTGGGAGGGATCCACAACAATCGGAAGATGACTAAGCTTTTTCACTGCGGGAATTGCGCTTAGGTCAAGCGTGTTGCGTGTGTAGGTTTCAAAGGTACGGATACCGCGTTCGCACAAAATGACGTTTTCGTTGCCGCCGGCCATGATGTATTCCGCTGACATCAACCATTCCTCAATGGTGGAGGAGAGGCCGCGTTTGAGCAGGATCGGCTTTTTAGCTTTTCCAAGTTCTTTCAGCAGGTCAAAGTTCTGCATGTTGCGGGCGCCCACCTGAATGATGTCAACCGCATAATCAAATACTTCGACATGCTTGGGCGACATGATTTCAGACACAATGGGAAGTCCGGTTTCCCGTTTTGCCTCTTCTAGTAATTCCAATCCTTCAAACTCCATACCCTGGAACGAGTATGGTGAGGTCCGCGGCTTGAACGCGCCGCCTCGCAGAATGTTGGCTCCTGCATCTTTCACGGCTTGTGCGACCTGCGTAATCTGCGCTTCGCTTTCGACAGAACAGGGCCCCGCAATGACAGCCAGCTTTTTTCCGCCGATTGTGGTGTTTCCAACCTGAATTACCGTATTATCCGGATGAAATTTCCGGTTGGCCTTCTTGAACGGTTCAGAAACGCGCATGACACGGTCAACAAAGGGGTTCAGTTCGATGGAGCTTGCATCCACCTCGTAGGTGTTGCCCAGTACGCCCAATACGGTGCATTCCACACCGCGGTTTACCTGTACATCCATGCCGATGGATTTCAGCTCGCTTACCAATGTACTCACTTCCTCTTCCGGTGCTTTTGGTTTCAATACGACAATCATTTTAATTTCCCCTTTTTATATAATAATTTTTTTAACAAATGCAACAA
>CABSKZ010000415.1 GCA_902478395.1 uncultured Eubacteriales bacterium
GCGTTGCACTGTGCGTGACGACACTTGAAGAAATCACGGCGGCAGAAAAGGAGCTGGCCGCAGCGAGGAAGGCCGGCAAGATCGCTCCGGCGGATGCCGAGGCGAAGTCTGCTGAACTCGCCTGTGCCCGTGCCGATGCCCTGGGTACGGTCAATACTCGGATCGAGCGCGACCGCCTCGCGCACCACGCCGCCGTTGACGAATGGAACACCGCCGACGGCTCCAAGATTGACACGGGCGATTTGAAGCTGCTGCAGGCCGATTTCCACTTTGATCCGGCGCAGTTCCAAGCGCTTTGTGACAAGCACCGCGACAATGCGACCATGCTGCAGCTCCTTGCGGAGTACAGCGAGAAGCACCGCGACTGGAACTTGACGGCAGATCGTCCCATCGGCGCACAGGCCCGCAAAGACGCTTTTGACCGCTTCTGCCGGGACGCCAGCAGCGCCGCCCGTGATCCGAACAGCCTACACGCTGCACTGTGGCTCTCCGGTAACGGCACGGCAGAGAGCGTGTTTATCGACTACTAACCTTCAAAACAGCCGGGACTGCACGGGGTTGTGCAGTCCCGGTTTCTTTGTGATGAAACGCACTTGATTTCTGCCGGTCTCCGTGTTATTCTGTCGATAGCCCTTTATGGGCTGGGCGCTGCACGAACGGCAGGCGGTTAGCTACACCACCCGAAAGGGGGTGCTGCTCATGCGTATCACATTACATATCGGACGGTTTACCGTGACGATCATTGTGAAAAGCAGAAACCGCCACTCGGCAAAGTGACGGTTTCAAGGCTTCGCTTTGAAATTCTGACTAATCCGGGCTAACCGCTTGTCGCAGTGCCCTTTTTCTATGCCCATTATAGGCGGCTTTTCCGGCTTTGTCAAGTCTCGGATATATCCGGGGCTTGTTCTTTTGGCCGCATGGCCAACGTGAGCTTGACGCGCTGCGCGTCTGTTTCCTTTTGCTCTACAGTTTGTGTGACGCCGAATTTTATAGATTTGTAAACACATTTCGTAACAAAAAACAGGATCGACGCCACCAATCAAAACGCCGATCCTCTATTTTGCAGTAGCACGGCTTTCAGTATTCTTTAGCGGTGAAGGTTAAAACGCAACACCGCGCTCCGCACAGAGTTCTTTCAAAAGCGATGCCGCTTCATCAAAACCCATCGCATGATCATGAATGTCACTGTATGAAGGATGAACCAAAAAATTGGTACGATAGTCTAAAATTTGGTATCCAACAATACGTTCACCGTCACCTGCGCGGACATATCCCCAGCCATCATGATTGTATCGTTGATAGCCTTTCTGAAACGAATAATCGGCTTCGTGAGCCTTTCTTCTCAACGTGGAAAGTGAATACTGCATAAGCAAACCTCCTGTAAGTTAATGGTTGATCGGTGTGCTTATGTTTTGTTGTTTTATAGTGTTATTTGCTATGCTACTTTGCAAACACCTTATAGATGCTCCTCAGAGGCCGCAGAAACTCCGTTGTCTCGTTCCATTGTCTCTGTGATTGCCCGGTTGATGAAGCCGTTTACGCTCTCGCCGTGAGCTTCTGCGTGAGCCTGTATTGCCTTTTTCCTGCCTTTTGGGACAGTCAAGTTAATCCTATCGAGTTTTTCTGCAATCCAGCTATTACGATACTCTGATTTACTGGTCATTTGTTTCTCCGTTCCGGGGGAGCAAATTTTTTGCTCCCTCCCCTATTATAGCTATATTATACAGTACAATCAAGTATTGCGCAATACTCATTTTGCACAAATATTGCGCAATAACTTTGGCAGTTCTGCCTATTGATATATTGCGCAATATAATATATACTATAATCACCGCAAGGGAACAAGGGGTGGCCTTAAACAAGCCACAAGCGGGTAACAGACATACTGGTGAAATACCCTGAAACAGTGGGTGCAATACATTCCAGACGTTACCCGGCCTCAACAAAACGAATGGAGGAACAAGAAATGAGTATCATCGACATGGACAGCAAGATCAAGGAGCTGCGGGAGCTGCGCCGCATGGCCGACGAGCTGACCGCAGAGATGGAGAGCATCACGGACAGCATCAAGCGGCACATGGACGCCGAGGGCGTGGATACCCTCAACGGAACGGATTGGAAAGTGACTTATAAGGCTGTGACTTCTTCCCGCCTGGACACCACCGCACTGAAAAAGGCGCTGCCCGACCTGACGGCGCAGTTCACCAAGACCACCACCGCCCGCCGGTTCTGCATCGCATGATGGAAACCGTTATAACCGTGGCAGGAGCGATCCAGCTTACCCGCTGGTTGCTGACACTACTGGACGCAATAGAAAAGCCCTCTGTGTCCTCGCCGACCAAAGCACGACACAGAGAGCCATAACCACCACCCACAAAGGGAGGTTGGTACGGATATTGTATCAGCCTCCCGCCGATAAAACAAGGAGGAAAATAAAAATGGATGCCCAACAAGAACTAACGAACATCATTGCTTCCGCAGGCAAGATTGAGTTGCTGCTTATTATCGCTGCTATACAAGTCAAATTGGCGGAATTGGGAAACTTGGGAGATACAGACCTCCAGCCCCCGCAGGACATGACAAAAGGTGACGGAAAACGTTTGATCAAACGCATTCGCGGAAAACAATCTTCTTTTGATGTCGAAAAGCGTGAATACGCAGAGAAGATAATTCACCACATTCGTACCAACTGGCTACATAACCTCGATGCATAAAGAGCAGCGCCGGGAGCAATCCCGGCGCTCTTTTTTATCCCCGTTGCGGTTTTTGTTGCGGTTTCAAGGTTTTTCGTTGGAGCTGCTGGGCGGATTCGAACCGCCGACCTCATCCTTACCAAGTGATAAA
>CABSKZ010000416.1 GCA_902478395.1 uncultured Eubacteriales bacterium
CAGCAGCATTTTCAGAGAAGTGATTCTGTCCATATCCTCTTTGCTAAAATAGATTGCGGGCATCTGTGATTTATAGTATGGCATCGTCCGTTCCTTCACAGAATCTGTCCACCATTTCTCCACCGGGTCGATAGAATCGATTTTCAGCCCGTAGACGTCTTCAATCATCTTGTTGTCAAACATAAGGCCAAGTTTCTGCCCGCTAAGCGGATTTAAGTATTCCGTCTGATATTCCCATTCGCTTTTTACACCGACCGGAGACGCCGGGGTATATTTCCCGTTCTCCACCTTCCAGCCTTCAAAGCCCAGCGCATCGTCGCTGCCATCCTGCGGACCTTTCCAAAACAGTACGGTTCCCTTTTCAGTAAAGAACAAATCTGCCAGCCGCATTGCAGCTTCCGGATATTTGCACTTGTCCGTAATCATGAATTTTCCGGGGAGGCTGGTTTCCAGTCCCGGCCACATTCTCTCACTGTTTACCTGGCTCGTCAGCGGTTTGAAGGATTCATATTCGAGGTAATGGTCTTTATCCTGCACCGGCGCACCCATATGCATACCGACGACATTCTGCGCAATTTTTGCGTTGACCTGCACGTCTGTCTGAATAAACAAATCGTTATCCAGCAGCTTTTCTGTATACAGCTTGTTCATGTAGGTCAGATATTCCTTGAAGCGCGGGTCCAGTTCCGGCATGACGATTTTGTTGTCCTGCACGACCAGGCTGCAGCTTTCAATGGACGGAAAGCCCAGCGCCGTCATAATCATGATGCGCTCAATGTTGATGTCCTTCCATGTCCCTGAAAACGGAATCTCATCCTTTATGCCGTTTCCGTTCGGGTCTCCGTCGCGGAACGCAACAAGAACATTATACAGTTCGTCCAGCGTTTCCGGTTCTTTTAAATTGAGGTTTTTCAGCCACTGCGTATGTATCCATCCACGCTGTCCCGCTAATGCGTCGTCTACATTATCCATAACGGAAGGAAGGCTGTAAATATTTCCATCATTCGCCATCGCGTCCGCCTTGATTCCTGGGTTCCGCTCAAACTGCTTTACCACGTTCGGTGCGTATTGGTCAATCAAATCGTTAAGAGGAATAAAAATCGGTTCGTTTTGCCCGTAATTCGCTACATCCGCCGGATACATCGCCGTCCCGATGAATACGTCCCCATAGTCGCCGGACGCCATCATCAGCGTAAATTTCTCCGACCAGGCGGACGCCTCAATCGCTTTTACCTCCGCATTGATATTGGCCTTTTCCTTCAGCCATTTCCAGAACCACATTTCTTCCGGCTTTGTCCCGCTTGTTTGAACGACAAAGCTCATATCAATCGGTTCCGTTGCAATCGGAAGTTCCGAGGCAGTGTTTAAATAGTCTCCGCTACCCGATTTGCCAGCTTCCTTTCCATTGCCGCAGCCTGCCAGCAGCGAAAGCGCCATACATCCGGACAGCGCCGCACACAACACCCGTTTCCATTTTACCTGTTTCATACAACATCCTCCTTAATTCATGATTACAAGATTTTATTGAAATCTTTTTGTCCACCGGCATTAAAGCACTGGGCCGGGGATCTGTTCCTGCCTGGGACAAAAAGTGGCTTTAACAGCATTTTTAACGAGACGAATGCTTATCTGTCCGCCTCAACCTTCTAAATCGGCAGGTGCTTTGCCTAAGACTTAGACATGCTCTTTAAAATAGCATTTGCCTCTTCCAAATCCGGAGTGAAGGCACAATTTAAATAAAGCCCTTCCGGCCTCAGATTCTCTACGAGAACGGGAATATCATCGCGCTCTACATTGATTTGAATCCGTTTGTTTTTTGCCTGAATTTTCTTTAAAACATCCAGCCACGCAGCCGCCGTGGGCTGCCCCGTGCCGTATACCCATTGGATTCCCGCAATCTCCGGAATGTCTAGAAGCGCGTCCAAATGCTTCAGTGCACCTGGCCCGTCCAAGTGAAATATCGTTTTTCCGCCGAGCATTTTTGCTTCCTGTTCTATCAGCGGCGCGATGTAGTCTGCAAACATTTCCTGCGATATCATGCAGATAAAATCGCAGCTCGTCATGTACCACAGTTCCTCATGCCACAGCCCGCTCCAGTTGGAGCAGCCCGTTCCATTCTTTTCCGTAATGCTATGTAATGCCTGTAGCTGCTGTTGGTAAACGTCAAACAGCCGCTTTGCCAGTTCCACAACATATTCCGGATTATCCGCCATATCATAACAGGTTTCCGTCGCGCCTCTCAGGGAAACAACGCCGTCTACGCCGGGGTGCATGTCAGTGATACCCACGATGTAATCGCCCTTCGCATCTTCCACAAAACGCTCCGTCATGGCAGTCATCAGCTTCCACCACTTGTTTTCCGGGGAAAATGAGATGCCATCCGCCCGCTCCCAGTCCTGAATAATCGGGACGCTGTAACTCGTGTCCTTCTGAAACACAATCTCTGTCCCCATTGTTGCACCGAAGAAGTCCGGGCCAAGATTTGGAGATAAAACCGGGAGGCTTTCTCCCAAATACAGCGTACGCTCAAAAATGCTTCTGTGCAAATTGATGATGTATTCTGTATCTGTCCACTGCCGGTACAAATCTTCCGGCGCTATTACTTCCCTAACGGGCATCTTTTCATTTTTCACCTGCAGCGAAATTAATGGGCGGTCATGATTTTCCATGTTCCAGTACTCCATCAATTTCTGCTTGCTCTCTTCCCAGTTTTCTTTATATTTCATTTTATCCTCCTTCCTTTTGACAAAAGAAATCTATTTTTTATGATACAGTTTCCATTTTCACAATTTTATTATAATCCAACGC
>CABSKZ010000417.1 GCA_902478395.1 uncultured Eubacteriales bacterium
GAACAAAGAGTTTGCGACAATTTTGTCCGTTTCCGACAGGCAGAAGGAAATGCTTTATGCCGGCGGGCTGATAAATTACACAAGAAACAACGCGTAAGGAGTGTTATAATGAGCGAAATGATTACGGCCGCTACCGATAAGTTTGCGAAACTAATTGAGAAACAAATGAAACGGGTCGAAATGATGAAGGCCCAAAAAGATTTTCTGGATTTTGAAAAGCTGGATAAGATTATTATCGGTGTATGCGGCGGGGACGGCATCGGTCCAGCTATTACGAAGGCCGCGCAGAAAATACTTGAATTTCTGTTGGACGGGGAAGTGAAATCCGGCAAGGTGGAATTTAAGGTGATTGATGGCCTGACGATTGAAAACAGGGCAAAGGCCAACAAAGCGATTCCGGACGATGTACTGGAGGAACTGAAAGCCTGCCATGTCATCTTAAAAGGCCCCACCACGACACCAAGGGCAGGCGACCCTTGGCCGAATATTGAGAGCGCAAATGTCGCAATGCGCAAAGAATTAGACCTGTTTGCGAATGTACGTCCGGTTAAGGTTCCGGAACAGGGAATCGACTGGACCTTCTTCCGTGAAAATACAGAAGGCGCTTACGCTTTGGGCAGCGATGGACTGGAAGTGAACGACGACATCGCGTTTGATTTTACAGTAACAACAACAGAAGGTTCTGAAAGAATCGCGCGGGCAGCGTTTGATTATGCGAAAAAGAATGGGAAAACAAAGGTAACTGCTGTAACCAAAGCGAATGTTGTAAAAACGACTGACGGCAAATTTCTCAATATTTGTAAAAACGTTGCAAAAGATTATCCTGGGATTGAACTCGACGATTGGTATATCGATATCATGACGGCAAAGCTGGTGGACGAAAAGCGCAGAACCGGTTTCCAGGTACTTGTTTTGCCGAATCTTTATGGAGATATTCTCACAGACGAAGCAGCGGAATTTCAGGGCGGTGTCGGTACGGCCGGCAGCGCAAATCTCGGCAAACGCTATGCTATGTTTGAGGCCATTCACGGCAGCGCTCCCAGAATGGTACAGGAGGGCCGTGACAAATATGCCGATCCATGCAGCATTATCCGCGCGGCAGTGATGTTGCTTAACCATATTGGTTATTCAGCGTATGCCGATAAGCTGGAACGTGCGCTGGATATTTGTATGTACGAGGAGAAAAAACTGGTCATTACCGGGCGTGATACGGGAGCGACCGGCGAAGAGTTTGCGGATTATGTGATGGAGACTATCCAGAAGCTGTAATCCATATTTATCAGTAAGGAACGATTGCCAATGAAGAATGAAAAAAGAAATGTGCCTATAGTTGTCATTAAGCGGCTGCCCAGATACTACCGGTATCTGGGTGAGCTGCTCAAACAGGGCGTCAGCCGGATCTCATCCAAACACCTGAGTGAAAAGATGGGGGTCACTGCATCACAAATCCGGCAGGACCTGAATTGCTTTGGCGGATTCGGCCAGCAGGGCTATGGATATAACATCGAAACGCTTTATCACGAAATTGGTGAAATTTTAGGCTTGACAAAAGGCTACACAACGATTATAATAGGTGCTGGTAACTTAGGACATGCTTTGGCAAATCATTCCAATTTTGAACGTCGTGGCTTTAAGCTCATAGGGATATTTGACATCAGTGAGGATTTGATTGGACAGGAGATCAATCATATCAAGGTTACCCATATGGATGGGTTGGATGCGTTTGTCCAGTCCCACCAGGTTGATATTGCGATTCTTGCACTTCCCCGGTATGCAGTGAAAGATGCGGCTGACAGGCTGATTTCCCTTGGAGTAAAGGGCCTGTGGAATTTTACTTATACCGATATTGATGTTCCGAGTGACGTAGAGGTCGAAAACGTTCACTTAAGCGACAGCTTGATGACGCTGTCGTACAAAATTACAAAGCTTCGGGAGAACTCCTGAGCTTGTAAAATAATATATACTGTAACCGCCGTAAGGCGTTTACATATATGCGCCTGTAGCTCAGCTGGATAGAGTGTCAGACTCCGACTCTGAAGGTCGCTGGTTCGAACCCAGTCAGGCGTACCACGTCGCGGCGAGCCTTTTGGTTCGCCGCTTTTTTACAAAAAAAGCGACATCACTATATCGGCTGCCGCTCCTCTTTCGCAAAAAGGCTCATTCGCGTCGGCTATTCGCTTGCAAGCGCGCTCATAACGCCTTTGGCTCATACCACCTTTTGCGAGTATGCGCCTACGGCGTAAGTGGCATCTATATCGTACACAAAAGCCACGTCGGAGTAAGCTTTGCTTGCTCCGATTTTTTGTTACAAAACAAATCAACCGTACATGCAGTTGTCCCTCCTTGTTCGAAAAAAGTCACGCTTGCTGGGCCAATGTCCATTTTGGCATGGGCATAACGGCCCTCACGGCGCTACCAACTTTTATCGGGTAAGCGTCTGCTTTTTATTCTATTTTCCTGCATCGTAGCAGACTTGCTTTTTCCAAAATCTCCGCTCTTTGAGACAACATTTTTGCACTTCAGCGCCACTCCTCTTTCGTGAATGGCTATGTTTAGTTCAGCTGTTCGGTTGCAGGCATCCTTATAATACTTTTTCGCGGTGATCCTTTTGCAAACTTTTTTGCGGAACAAAATGTCTTTATTATCCAACTTTCCATAATAAGATGCAAGCCTTTTTAAATAAAATGGATTTCATGATTATTGAACGAAGAATTTAATCTAGCTATCAGGCGATATTTTAAAAAAATCTTATTTTTATGCAAAAATTCTGTCACAAATAAACTGGCCTATGGT
>CABSKZ010000418.1 GCA_902478395.1 uncultured Eubacteriales bacterium
GTGGTAAGATATAGTATTGTAAATAAGAAAAATGAGACATAGGAGGCGAAAAGATGGACAGGGAGAAGTTTTATATCACAACCGCAATCACGTACACTTCAAAGAAACCACACATCGGCAACACGTATGAAGTCGTTTTGACCGACGCAATCGCGAGGTACAAAAAGATGATGGGCTACGATGTGTTTTTTCTGACCGGCACGGACGAGCACGGGCAGAAAATTCAGGAAGAGGCGGAGAAATGCGGCATTTCGCCCAAGCAGTATGTCGACAATGTCGCGGGCGAGATTCGGTCTATTTGGGACATGATGAACACCTGTTACGATAAATTCATCCGCACCACGGACGATTACCACGTAAAAGCTGTCCAGCAGATTTTCAAAAAGCTTTACGACCAGGGCGACATCTACAAGAGCGAATATGAGGGGCTGTACTGTGTGCCTTGTGAATCGTTCTTTACAGAAACGCAGCTGGTGGACGGCAAGTGTCCGGACTGTGGCAGGGAAGTGAAAAAGACCAAGGAAGAAGCATATTTCTTCAAAATGAGCAAATACCAGGACCGCCTGATGCAGTATATCGACGAGCATCCGGAGTTCATTCAGCCTGAGAGCCGCAAGAAGGAAATGATAAACAATTTTCTGAAGCCCGGACTTCAGGATTTGTGCGTGTCCAGAACATCGTTTAACTGGGGCATTCCTGTTGAGTTTGATCCGGGACATGTGATTTACGTTTGGATTGACGCACTTTCCAACTATATCACAGCGCTTGGCTATACGCCGGAGGGAGAAAAAACGGAACTGTACGAAAAATATTGGCCGGCGGATGTGCACGTCATCGGCAAGGACATTCTGCGGTTCCATACCATATACTGGCCCATTATGCTGATGGCGCTGGGCGAGCCGCTGCCGAAACAGATTTTCGGCCATCCGTGGCTGCTGTTCGGTACGGACAAGATGAGTAAATCGAAGGGCAATGTGATGTACGCCGACGATTTGGTGAAGCTGTTCGGTCTGGATGCTATCCGGTATTACCTGCTGTCTGAAATGCCGTACGCACAGGATGGCTCCATTACGTACGAGACGATTATCGCACGGTATAATTCCGACTTGGCGAACACGCTTGGCAATCTGGTTAACCGGACGGTCGCGATGGTTAACAAATATTTTGACGGCGAAATCCAGCCGCAGGACACCAGTGAGCCGTTTGACACAGAACTGATTTCTTGTGCGGAAAATACTGTGAAGCTGGTCACAGAAAAAATGGACGGCTTCCGCACCGCAGACGCGCTTGACGAAATATTGAATCTGGCGCGGCGCTCAAACAAATACATCGATGAAACCATGCCGTGGGCGCTGGCGAAAGACGAATCGAAACGCGCGCGGCTTGGTGGCGTGTTGTATAACCTCATTGAAAGCATCCGTATGATTGCAGTCATGCTCAAACCGTTTATGCCCGATACGGCCGAGGCAATCATTGGACAGATAAATGCGAAGAATGCGGAGTGGGATAGTCTCAGCGCATTCGGCAAGACACAGCCGGGCGACAAGGTCGGCGAGGCAAAACCGTTGTTCGAGCGTATTGATGAGAAGAAAAAGCTCGCGGAAATCGAGGCAGCAAGCGCGCAGAACGTGCCGAAGCCGGAGAAGGAAAAAGAAGAAAATGCAGATGGCGTGGGTCTGATTACCATAGACGATTTTGCGAAGGTGGAACTTAAGGTCGGCGTCGTGCTAGAATCGAACCATGTGGAGGGCGCGGACCGGCTGCTGGTTTCCAAAATCAAAATCGGGGACGAGGTGCGGCAGATTGTGTCCGGCATTGCGAAATACTACGCACCGGGAGAGTTTGTCGGTAAGAAGGTCGCCGTTGTGACGAACCTCAAACCAGTCAAGCTGCGCGGTGTACTTTCCGAAGGTATGGTGCTGGCCGCTTCTACAAAAAAGGAGCTCTGCGTCCTAACCCTCGATAAAGATTTGCCGGATGGTACGGTCATCAGTTAAAGAAGAACGGTGAACAGCCCGGGCCTTTGGCCCGGGTTATTGTTCCTGATTTTAGTGAAAGAACTTATCATTGTTTGGAGATGGAAGAATGATTCGTCTAACTGAGGCCTGTAAAAATAAACTGGACGGGTTGTGTGTATTCCGCGGCATTCGGGAGGATGCTGTAATCCGCGCACTGGATATCTTTTTACAGCACCCCGCCACAGAAACCTACAGCGCCTTGTTTTATGCGATGTTGGAAAGAAAGGCTTTCGGCAGACTGCGCGGCTACATCGCAAACCTGCTCTATTATGGAGAAGGCCCGTTCGCATATCTGTGCGAATGCGGCACAGTCAACCCGCTGCTGCTTGCTGCCGCGCAGGCGGATATTGACGCGCTGGGGGAAATTGTATCTGTGCGCTGCGCAGATTTAGCTGCGGAGGTCCGCGACCGGGCAGACAGCCTGCCGGCGTGGGCGGAGGATACTACTTCACCAGCCCTGCCGGACGCGGAGACTCTTGCCGCGTGGTACAGGAGGAACGGAACGGGTATTTTCGCACGCTATACACAATTCCAGTGGGATAATGGGAAGCTTATAGGCGTTACAAAGCCGGACCCGGTACGCCTTTCCGACTTTGTGGGCTACGAATTGCAGCGGCAGATGGTGGTGGACAACACAAAGCGGCTTTTGCAGGGGCTTCCGGCAAACAACGTCCTGTTATATGGCGACAGGGGAACGGGAAAATCTTCCACGGTAAAAGCCATTGGCAACGAGTTCGGCGGGCAGGGGCTGCGGATTATTGAACTCCCG
>CABSKZ010000419.1 GCA_902478395.1 uncultured Eubacteriales bacterium
ATTTGTATTCTACAACAGGTGTTTTTATGTGGTATTTTCCTGCTTATTTCTTTCATTAATCAACATTTTTGCTGATAATCTTTTTGATAATTCATTTATTCCGCTTTTTCAGCATGCACCAAAGCCGCTTTTTTCCACCTTCCCGTCATGTAATAGACCACGTTGAATGCCGCTCCCAGCGACCAGCCGATTGGGATGGCCCACCAGATGCCGACCGGCGACTGCAAGCAGGAAGATAAGATTGCCGCAACCGGAACACGCACAACCCAAAGGGACAATATGGATACACAAAGCGGAATTACCGTCTGTCCCGCCCCCTGTACAACGCCGTTGCAGGACTGCATGACGGCAAACACAAAATAAAAGGACGCGATAATCTGAAAATAGACGATACCGCCTGCAATAACCTCCTGGCTAACGCCAAACAATGCCATCAGCTTATCTCCAAACAAAAGGATGACACCCGTTATCAAAAAGGCGAAGCTCAGGTTGATAATCAACGAAGCGTGAAATCCCTTTTTCACCCTGTCCAATCTGCCAACTGCGATATTTTGCCCGACAAATGCCGAGGTGGCCTGAGAAATGTTCAGCGCTGGCATCATGGCAAAGGAATCGATCCGCGACGCTACTGTATACGTCGTCGCAGTAACCATACCAAATCCGTTTACCAGCCCCGTCACCACCATTGCACCAATCGAAATTAACATTTGTTGAATTCCTATCGGAAGGCCGATTTTGATAGAAGTGAGAAACAGCTCTTTATCCCATTTCCATTTGAAGCAATTATATTCCACCAGCTGATATTTACTTTTTAGAAACCACAGCCCCACAATGAAGGAAAACGCCTGTGCGATTACCGTCGCAACCGCGGCGCCTGCCGCACCCCATTGAAATACTGCAACAAATAACAGGTCAAGAAAAATGTTGATAAAGGTAGCGATTACAATCAGAACCAACGGCGTTTTAGAATCCCCTAGGCCACGGCAGATTGCGCCGATGCCATTGTAGCCAAAGTTGAAAACGAGGCCGAGAAAAAACAGGCGCAGATAGCTCGTCGCGGAATCAAATATTTCTTCGGGCACACGAATCAGCCGCAATATAAGCGGGCTGAGTGTAACGGACAGCACGGTTACAACAAGTCCGCCGACCAGCATGAACTTCAGTGTCGTGGAAATTGCCAGACGCACGGCATCCATATTTTTCGCGCCGTAATATTGCGCAATCAAAATAGTAGACCCCATTGTTATCCCCATGACAAGCGCTGTAATCAAAAAGATAACCGGAAAACTGATGCCGACAGACGTGAGTGCCGCCTCCCCGGCAAAGTTGCCCACAATAATAGAATCCACCGTGCTATATAGCTGTTGACAGACATTTCCAAGCAGCAAAGGAAGTGTAAACAGCAGCAAAATTTTAATTTCCCGGCCCTGCGTTAAATCCTTCAAGCTATATTCTCCCTTCATGCACCATGAAAAAACAAGGTATCGGTTTTACAACCGACACCCCGTATTTTCTTCTGTGCTATTTGTTCAGATGCGAATGGTAAACCCAAAGGTATCTTCCATTTCTCCATTCTGAATACCAGTAATGGTATGGTATAGGCGGTTAGAAATTTCGCCGATTTCCCCATTGTTAATTGCAATGATTTTACCGTCCCAGTTCAGTTCGCCAACAGGAGAAATAACCGCTGCGGTTCCCGTGCCGAACACTTCTTCCAGCTTGCCGGCCGCGTGCGCATCGTAAACCTCCTGAATTCCCAGCTTCCGTTCCGTAACCTTCAGGCCCCATGAACGAAGAACCTGAATTGACGAATCCCGTGTGATACCAGCTAAAATGCTGCCATTGAGTTCTGGTGTGATAATCTCTCCGTCGATTTTAAAGAACACATTCATCGTCCCGACTTCTTCAATGTATTTGCGTTCTACGCCGTCCAGCCACAGCACCTGTGTGTAGCCTTTGTTTTCTGCAACCTGCTGCGCCTTAATGCTGGCCGCATAGTTACCGGGTGTTTTTGCAAACCCAATTCCGCCGCGCACCGCGCGCACGTAGTCGTCCTCGACATAAATCTTAACCGGATTGATTCCCTCTTTATAATATGCGCCAACCGGTGACAGAATAATTATGAATTTATAGGAATGCGACGGGTGAACCCCCAGATGCGGGTCTGTGGCAATAATGAACGGACGTATGTAAAGTGCAGTATTCTCGCCTTCCGGAATCCAATCCTTATCCAAATTCACAAGCGTTTTCGTCGCTTCCACACCAAATTCTACATCAATCGGCGGGATGCAAAGACGTTCGTTTGACACGTTGACGCGGTTCATATTATTGTAAGGACGGAATAACAGGACGCCGCCATCCTTTGCTTTATATGCTTTTAAGCCTTCAAAAATACCCTGTCCGTAATGAAAAATCATACAAGACGGATCCAGCGTGAGCGGACCATATGGGACAATTTGCGGGTCGTGCCATCCCTGACCCTCATCATAATCCATGACAAACATATGGTCAGTAAAATGTTTTCCAAACCCCAGCTCATCCACAGGCGGTTTCGGCTTCGGTGCAGTTGTTTTCGTAATTTTAATTTCCATTGGTCTTCCTCCCCTGTTTTCTGTATTCAATATATTATATCTCTTTTTTCTGCTGTTGTCAAATCATGAAATGCCGAAATTCATATCACAAAATCCTTACTTATCGAGGAAATGTAACAAAAAATTGTTGTTGTACATCTGCGAAACGACGACAGAATCTGTCTCTTATACACATCTGACGCTGCCGACGAAT
>CABSKZ010000420.1 GCA_902478395.1 uncultured Eubacteriales bacterium
TTTCAATAGATTTTCTAAAAATGCAACCATGTTTTGGTGAGAAATTTTATCAACCAGCGTTTGGGAATATCCAAGCCGCAGAAGTTCATCAAACAACCGGTACAACTCGCCCGCATTTTGAATATCGGCAGGCAAAACTGGTACACCGTCAAAATCAGTTCCCAATCCAATCGTATTTTCCCCGCCCCGCGACAAGAAATGGTCAATATGTCGGATAATATCCGTGACATCCGCTGATTCCGTATTGTTTAAAAACTCCGGATAAATGTTGACTCCGATGAACCCCTCATTTTTTATCATGGCTTCAATCTGCCTGTCATCCAGGTTCCGTCGGTGCGGACAAACCGTATATGCGTTGGAGTGAGAAGCCATAACAGGTGATTTCGTGGTTTCCAAGACATCCCAAAACCCCTGTCTCGTGATGTGAGAAACATCGATAATCATTCCAAGCTGGTTCATTTCCCGCACGACTTCCCTGCCAAAATCGGTTAGGCCTGCTCCTCTTCCGGAAGCAATGCCGTCCGTAATATCGTTATTTCCGTTCCAGGCCAGCGCCATAGCCCTAACACCAAGGCGGTACAGCATCCGCAGATTTGCTAAACTGCCACAAATTGCCCGGCTGTCTTCAATGGCCAGAACCATGCCTGTTTTGCCGTTCTTTAAAGCAGTGTGTATATCGTTTCCACTCAAAACCAATTGCATATTCTGCCTATTTTTTTCAAGTTCTTGATAGCATTTATCTATAATAGCAAGCGTTCGCGAAAGCCAGTTCGGGCTATTTTCATCAATCCACGCTGCAAAAAATTGTATGTATCCCTTATATTGCCCGGTCATTTCCAAGTTTAAATGGCGGTCATTTTTCAAAAAAGGTTCACAAGAGTCCAGCAGTTCGCTCATTGTGTCACAATGGGCGTCAACAATGGTATAATCCTTCTGCATACGGATCATCCTTTCCGAATTATTCAAATGCGTTCTGAATATGCCGGAGCCTCGTCACCTTTCCGGCGGTGTGATATACTTCCATTACGTCGAAGGAACAAGCGGTATCCAGTTCATGCTCTGTGAGATATGCACTGGCGGTTTTTTTTAGTTTTTCCCGCTTTGACGCAGTCACATATTCGCAGGGAAGACCAAAGGAATCGTCCTTCCGTGTTTTCACTTCTACGAAAGAAACTACACCTTTCCTCTTTGCGACAATATCAATCTCACCATACCGCTGCCGGTAATTCCTGCTCAGTATAGTATATTTATTTTTCTTTAAAAAATTACAGGCCGCGTCCTCCCCCAGCTTGCCAATATCCTTTGCGTCCATTTCCTCGACTCCTACAACAACCGGAAATCACTTTCGTTCTGGCTGTCCCAAGTTGCAAACGCTTCCGAAAGCGTATTTTTGTTATAAAGCTTTAAATACTCTCCGAACCCATCGGACAACGGCATCGATTCCAGTTTGTCATAATCAACCCAGAAAACGTTTCCTTCCTGAGTCCCTTCATGCAATGCTCCGGAATAATCGTATGTTTTATAAAGAAATACCAGACGCCGCTCCTTTGTTTCGGTATGGTACCAGTGCACCAGGCCGGAAAGCTCCAGATTTTTGATTTGAAGCCCTGTTTCCTCCCTGATTTCACGGATAGTCGATTCCACAATACTTTCCCCATCCTCGACGTGCCCGCCCGGAAAAGTGATACCATTCCAGTTGGAATTAATTTTGTCTAGAACAACAACACGGCCCGATGCCTTATCACAGACCATACACATGTTCAAAAGTTTTACCTCAGACATAGCTTGCCTCCCTCTTATAGAATCTTCTTCAGAAAGGTTTTTCTATGAATTTCACACGGTCCATATTCCCGCAAGAGCTCCACATGAAGCTTCGTTCCATATCCCTTGTGCTTCTCAAACTGGTATTGCGGGTATTTGACCGCCATCACGTCCTTACAATACCTGTCCCGCGCAACTTTCGCGAGAATGGAGGCGGCTGCAATCGACTGGCTTTTGGAATCTCCCTTGATAATACATTCATGCGGAACGGGAAGCCCTTTTGAACGGTTTCCGTCCACTAAAACCAAATCCGGTACCTCGGTCAGCCCTTCCACAGCCTGCTTCATTGCTAAAAAAGTGGCGTTTAGAATGTTAATTTCATCAATGACCTGCGCGTTCACACTCGCAATACAGTAAGCGAGCGCATGTTCCCGAATTACGTCAAACAGGGCTTCCCTTTTTTTTTCTGTCAGTTTTTTGGAATCATTAATTTCTTCAGAATAAAAATCGTCCGGCAAAATGACCGCAGCGGCATAAACGTCGCCGGCCAATGGACCACGCCCCGCTTCGTCCACACCGGCAAGCAAGAATCCTGGTTCTGTTTTATATTGTTCATCAAATTCTTTCAGCGTCATATTATTTTCCCTCACATCACTTGCTGGTTTGTTAAAAATGCGGTGAGATAGATGCCTAAAAACACCGCCGATATGACAACTGTCCAAAGATACCGCTCCTGTTTTTCCGAGGTCCAGATACCAAGCAGGATAAAGAATGGAATTGCAATTGCCATATAACGGCTTCCCGAAAGCAGCCACGAAGCCGCATATGATACCAGTATATAAGCGGACAGAAACACAGTATATATGGAAGGAAGCCTTTTCCACAGCCGAATCATCAGGAATACAGCAAATATCAGAATCAGCAGTTCCGGAATCCAAACGCAGCCTGCAATGGTATTGTAACCTGTAAAAATCCGGTTGAACAGGTCATAAATAGTTTTTGTGATAAACTGCG
>CABSKZ010000421.1 GCA_902478395.1 uncultured Eubacteriales bacterium
CATTTATATAACAATCTAAAATATAAAATGCAACAGGAGATAATCAAATGAATCACTTCTTTTACACTGCTTACAACAGCATTCCGGACACATTTTATGTCTTGCTAGTCCTAATCGTCATTGATTATATTACAGGGGTATGTTTAGCATTAAAAGAGAAAACCACATCCAGCAAAATTGGCGCAAAAGGCATTGCATCAAAGGTGCTGATTGTTTGCATGGTAGCACTTAGCTATATCGTCGATACATGGATTTTACACAGCAGTGAGAAGTTTTCTTCAATTACAATCTTTTTCTACTGTGCAAATGAGATTATAAGTATCTTTGAAAACGCGAACCGGTTTGGATTACCTCTTCCGCGAAAGCTTCGTGACTTTTTGGAAAATTTAAAAAACAAAAGAAACACATAAAAAGTGGCGGTTACTAAGTCGTGTTGACTTGTAGCCGCCATTTGCATAATAGAGTTTTTAGTTTTCAAATTCGATATAAGGGTGTATCCGAGGAAAAACGTAACGGCAACCTAGAGGAATCTGAAAGTGCTACCGCTGCGACATAGTCTTCGAAGTAATTTCGGAGCTTTTGTTCTGCACGTTTTTTACATTAGTTTATGGCATACTCGCAGGACGCATCCGCAACCTTGTCCGGATAGCATGGGTACTCGTCTGGCCACGCTGCAATCTGTTCCATCTGCACCTCTGGGCAGTCCGTGTCCAGAGGCCCCTCATAGAGCGCCTGCGCCGTCAGATTGAGATATTTCGGCGCTATCGATTCTTTTGCCGGTTCGGTTATCGTTTTTTCCGCAACCGGAGGTTTTTCTTGCTCTGGCAGGGTAATTTCGCTACGATGCGTTTCTTGTGTGCATCCAGATGCGAACGCAGTCAGAAGCAGCGCCAGAAACAGTGATAGAACTTACTTATTCATAGGTTTTTCTTTCTGTCAGGGCGTAAAATACTGATATACGCAGAGGCCTTCGTTTCCAACATTATCCTTCACGGGCAGAACAAGCGTGCGGGGATCCGGAATCTGCGGCGTGAGATCATACATGCCGTCCAGCAGTGCGCGGTTCAGAAAATGACCATCTCCGCGGCAGTCGATAAAGCCGAAGACCTCAATTGCGCCATCTTTATTTTGTTCGTAATAAACTGCCAGCATAGACGGCAGATACACACAGGAAAACGAGCGGTCAAGCGGAAGCTTCAGCCCCTCAATGGGCGTATCCTGTCCATCCGGAAGCAGCCGCACAGACACGCCGCCGCCCAGCGTCAGGCGCAGTCCGCGATGGTCACCGCACAAAATCCAACGCTCCGTTCCCACGCCGTCCGACGCTTCAAACGGATAAGGCAGATAATCGGTCAGCGCCGCCGTCTCCGTCCCAAACACTGTGTCATAGAGGTACGTCGTCAAATGACCGCCTGCGGTTTCTATATCATAGACTAGTTCCCAATCACTGTACCAGCGGATACACTCCGGGTTGACTGGCACACCGTCGTTCAGATTCAGTTCGTCTAGCTTGCCGTCTTCGTAAAGATAATAAACCGGTGGAAGACCGGTCTCCGGGTCGTAATCGCAAAGCAGGATTTGCGTTCCGCCGCTGTTCGCGCAGGCAGAAAAAGGCTCGAAGCTAAGACCTTCTGGCACGGACGTCTCCACAGCTTCCGGCGGCGTGGCTATTTCAAGGCATTCTGTCCATGCGCCGTTCTCGATGGTTCCCGACGCGCAGGCATAATAGCGGGCAGTGAGCGCACCGAAGGCTTTCGTTTCCAAGAGCTCTATCGTCTCGCCATTTTTCAGTGTGCGAAGCGCGGGAACGTGTTCCGTTTCAAAGGGATTGTCGATGGATGCTTCCGTTTCTGGCTGAGAAGGCTCGTCACCGGTTGTTTCCGCTTCATGCGCGGCATCCTCCCCCACTGCTTCCAGCGCACTCTCAGATGCATCAGACAGTTCTGGTACAGTTTCCAAAACGATAGGCGCTTCTTCCTGCGCGGGTGAGTTGGACGTATTAGACGCCTCCTGCCGCTTTGCGTGCGAACAGCCTGTCAGAACCAGCGCCAGCAGCAGCGCGAGAATGATCATCTTTCTGTGTACATTTTCACAGTTACACACCTCTTTATTAAATGCTTGCAAGCAATATAACCTATAAAGGAGAATTATTATGGCAATTATTACAGGTAAAGTTGTCTCGCAGACCCCGGTCTATTTTGGACCGAATACTTCCACCTACCCCTCTAACAACAGCTACGCTGGTCCCAATGACACTGTAACTGTGTTTTGGAAGGAAAATTCTTTTTACTACATTGAATACCCTGCTGGCTCGAAAAAGAAGCGAATGTATATTCGCGCTGCGGCCGTCAGTGCGATTTCCGGTACAGTGAGTGACTTCGTTCCCTCCCTTGCAACCCGATATGTGCAGAGACGAGACGTACGTACCTACGCTGGCCCCAGTGATAGTTCCTACCCCGAAGCAGGTTCTGTTGATTATGGCGAAGCAGTTTCTTTTCTTGATCAGAAGGAAAACGGCTATGCTTTTATTGAATACTCGATTTCCGGCGGAATGAAGAAACGGGCATGGGTATTGGCAGAAAAACTGGCCAAGCAGATGCCTACCCCAACGATTGATAACTACGTAACTTACAAACAGTACGAGGTTATTCCATCTGCATATGATTACTTCCTATTAGGAACACTGTAAATACAAGGCTTTTCGGAGCCTGCAAACCAGAAAAAATAATATTTGATCTATCACATTACGCAAAAAGCCGTCCGGC
>CABSKZ010000422.1 GCA_902478395.1 uncultured Eubacteriales bacterium
GCGCGGCGTGTTCCATTGCTTTTCCGGCAGCGTCGAGATCGCGCAGGAGCTTATAGCGCGCGGCTGGTATCTGGGCTTTGACGGGCCGCTGACCTACAAAAATGCGAAGAAGACCGTCGAGGTCGCGCGCATCGTCCCGCTCGACAGGGTACTGCTCGAAACGGACAGCCCGTACATGTCCCCCGTCCCCGTGCGCGGCACGCGCAACGACTCGCGCAATGTGTTCCATATCGCGGCAAAGTTCGCCGAGCTGCGGGGAATGGAAGTTGATGAAGTCATCGCGCTGACGAGCGAAAACGGAAAGCGCCTCTTCGGCATTGAATGAGCGCTTCCTCTTTCTCCCGTCTGTCGGACCGCCGATATCAGCAAGCAGAAAAAGTCCCACGCAGATTTTCTGCGCGGGACTTTTTGCATCGATCCGTCGCCCGATGGCGGGGTTTTATCGCAAATGTTCTCAATCTATAAAGGGTCAAAATAAGGCTAAAATCCGTTTCAGGGCAGCAAAAAAGCCTTGAAGCCATTGGCTTAACAGTGATAAGGAACTAATTCACTTATCAACTGTTAGCCGATGGATTCAGGTGTGCAGAGCTGTCGCAAGACTGAGAAACTCCCCCTGCTTTTTGGTCAAAAAATTTTCCAACGCACAAGAATGGCGCACATCTAACATATGATGAGCAGCATTTGGCTATAATTGTGGATTCTTGTTATCTCTTAGCTTATGCTTTTGACTTATGTAGAAAAAGCATTTATAATTTATCTGCACTTAGTTGCAAAACAGAGAAAAAGGAGACGAGAAAATGGAAAGCAATGATAAGATTCCCGGTAAAGGGGCTGCAACTGCCAGTATGGTGCTGGGCATTATTTCTGTTGTGCTGTGGTTTTTTGGTTACTCCGCTTTGGTGTCTGTCATTTTAGGTATTGTTGGCTTAATCCTGGCTGGCAATGCCAAGAAAGCCGGTTTTGTCGGTGGTATTCAAACAGCCGGTTTTGTATTGTCTTTGATTGGACTGATCGGCGGTGCAATCTTCTTCGTAGCATGCATTGCCTGCGTGGGCGCTATCGGCGCAGCCGGCACCTCCGATGCCTTTAGCAGTTTGTTTAATAATATGTAACTAGGATGGGCAGATACGCTGTGCTGTGGTGCGGCGTATCTGCTTTTATTTTGAGGTATTTTATGCTGCCCTATATTCATGTTTTATCCCGTGAAATCCCCATGTACGGCATCACGACTGGAGTGGGGGTTCTCTTAGCCGTACTATATTTAAAATACGCCGAAAAGCGATACCCGGAGTTAGAAGCAGATGTGGAACTGGCTTTTGTTTATGGCATAGTGGGGGCTTTTGTGGGTGCTAAGATTCTGTTTTTAGTCACGGTTTTCCCTGACTTTTGGGCGGACTTTCACTACTTATGCACGCAAACAGCAGCGCTTTTAGAGACATATCTATATGCCGGATTTGTTTTTTACGGCGGGCTGTATGGGGCAGTGTTATCAGTCTGTCTATATGCCCGAGTGGCTAAGGTGTCTGCGCAAAGACTGTTGAACATTCTGCTTCCCGTGCTTCCGCTGATCCACTGTATGGGACGCATAGGGTGTTTCTGCGCCGGCTGCTGTTACGGGAGATACTCAGAAAGATGGGGCATATACTTTTTCCGGTCTGAGATTGCGCCGCATGATGTGCCGCTGCTGCCCGTGCAGCTTTATGAGGCCGTAGGCGCACTGCTTCTATTCGCTGGTTTAGCATATATGGGAGCAAAAAAGGCAGACGGCAAGAAAATGCTTGCCGTTTATCTGTTGGCTTATGGCATTATGCGTTTTGCTCTTGAGTTTATACGAGGTGATGCTTATAGAGGCTTTTTGCTGGGCATGTCTGTATCACAGATAATCTCCACCCTTTCAGTGGTGCTGGCTGCTATACTGTTTTGCTGGTCTCATCGGAAAAGGTCATCAGCCGCGATATAAAGGCATTAGACCGGGCGCTGCAAATCGGACACCGCCACAAGCACCCCGATAAAGAATAGCAATGTCTTGCAATCGATCCTGCGGGACAATACAAACGCCGCTCTGCCGCATCCGCATGGAGTTTACCCTACCACAAGTGTGGTCAGAAGCACCGGCTTACGCCGCAATGTTTTCTTATTTTATGTTCAGATGAACATCATGTGTTGAATCTTCTCAAGGGTATTTTCCCTTGTGTGTCCGTATCACAAGACATAGTTTTTGCGAGCTTATTTCGGAAACCGTTCCGAAATAGCACCTTGTGTAGCAAGGACAGCAGTGGGATACGGGAGAGAAGCGGATTACAGTCGGGGGTGTATGTTGAAGCATTTCGGCATGGTCATTACACGGGTTCGGATACTCCGCCTGTTACATTGAAATTATGTATGAGGGAGTAACCTTCAATGCTTTCGGCTGGAAACACTGGGTTTTCTGAGCTATCAATCTCAAACGGCACGACCACAGATTTTAGCAATCTCGCCTCCGGCAATCCCTGTATGTACCGGAGCGCCGTTTTTGCAAAAATATTGCTCCTTACCGTATCCCAATCTGCCAGTTTTACTATCTCGGCTGTGCCGTTCTCAAAATCAAACCGAAGCTCGCCCCATTCGCCGTCGTTGTCTACCAGATATTCGTAGACAGCGGCGGTGACCGTTTCACCTGTTTTCCGACACTCTGTCTGCCGCAAAGAGATCGTGTGTTCGGCACAGCGCAGAAGTTCCCGCACGCTGACAGCCCCATCGAAGCTGCCAGCC
>CABSKZ010000423.1 GCA_902478395.1 uncultured Eubacteriales bacterium
CGCGTGCTTCATCAAACTTCCGGTTGCCAATGACAACTATGTTTTTTACCCCGTTCATCTTTAGGTACAAAACACTGAACATCCCGACAGGTCCCGTCCCCTGTACCACCGCGGTTTCCGTTTCTTTCAAATCATCCTCCGGCACATGTTTGAACGCATTCAACACGGTTGGGCCACCGCACGCAAAAATTCCTGCGGTACGAATGGGCAGTTCCTCCGGCACTTTAAATAGATTCGTTACCGGAAAATAAGCATATTCCGCATATCCGCCGAACAAATGCGGCGCCTCATACGGACTGCGCGCATAGGTGCAGCCAAAGTCGAGACAGTTGGAGGTGTGCCCCATTTTACAAAGTCTGCACTTCCCGCACGGCACCGCCACGCTCGTCAGCACCTTATCTCCTTTTTTCAGGCCGGTTGCCGCGCTATCTGTCTCTGAAATGCTGTCCACAATCCCCGCCATTTCATGCCCAAGAACGATTGGACACGACGGCGTCAGTCTCCCGTGGTACTGGTGCAGGTCTGTCCCGCAGACGCCGCTCACCTGCATTTTCACCAATGCCTGGCCGCGCTCCGGCTCACTAATTTCAAATTCCTCAATTGTCATCGGTTTGTTGATATCGTGCAGCACCGCTGCCTTTGCCTTTTTCATTTCCTTCAGCCTCCCATTTCTGTTTAATGTATTTAACCCGGCTTCTGCCGCTTGCTTTTCCGCGGCATTTCCTGTATAATACCATTATAGTGTTTCGCCTGCAGATTACCATACACAAAACCACAGGCGTTTGCACAATTTTCAGGTAATATTTCTCCGGAAAGGCAGGAAGGCACGATGTGTTTCGGCAAATTGCATTTCACCGAAATTCCAAAACTATTGTTTGCACATAGTTTTTCTACGCGCCAGTATGTCCATAAGATCCATACCTCCAATGTTCTGGAGGTAACCTATATTGACGCCGGCGCTATCAGTGCATCTGTCAACGGCAAACCGTTCTGCGCGGCAGCGGGAGACATTCTTGTTTCGCCGCCGGATTCCGAAATATCAGTAACGCTGCAACAGCAGGGGGAACATCATGCCCACAGCACGGTAGCGGTTTACAGCGAGGAAAACGCTGAATTTTGCAGCAGTCAGGACATTTTAAACTGTAAATATGTTCACCAGGAAAACAGCGTCCCGCCGGAATATAAGAACTTCTTTGTCTTTCCGCTGCACTGCACGGTTACGGACAGCCGTATTCCGGATAAAATTAAGGAAATCATCCGGCAGTCAAAGACCTCACCCGTTTCCAACAACCTGTATCTGGGCGGACTGGTGCTGGAACTTCTCTATTTCTTATCGCAGGAAAGTTTTTCTCTGGTAGAGAAGGACTTTGAAAGCTATGTCCCTCCCAGCAGCCTGTTTTACTGCAAAACCATTACCGATTATATCCTGACGCATTACCACGAAGAAATTCGGCTGGATGCGTTGGCTTCCCTTGTGCAGCTCAATAAAAACTACATGTGTGCGCTCTTTAAAGATACCATGCATCAAACCATCATGAACTACACCATCCACGTGCGCCTCAACCATGCAAAGGAGCTTCTCACCTCAACGGATCTGAGCGTTTCTAAAGTTGCTGAAGCAGTCGGTATCGAAAACGAGGCCTACTTCAGCCGCCTCTTCACCAAATATGAAAAAATTAGTCCGAAACAGTTCCGCACCCACGTCATCGGTTCCGTATGACGCAGAGAGACAGCAGCAGAAAAAGAAAAAACATAAACTTGTACCAGAAAACATATACATAGTACCATACGAATTGACAAACGGAGGATTTCAGGTATGATAAAACGCTTAACCTTTCTGGCCGCGGTCATTGCGGCATTTGTGTTTTTCAATGTAAATGCCATTAACCAGCAGTCCGCACCAAAAACGCCCATTCGCTTCAACGATATGGACGAGAACCACAGTTGGGCTTCGGAAGCCGTCAACGTGCTGGTGGAAAAGGGCGCTGTGAACGGGATTGAGGACAATGTGTTCGCACCGGATTCGCTTGTTACCAAAGAACAGTTTACGAAGATGCTGGTTCTCGCAATGGGAACCGAACTGAACAAAGAACCCACCCAGACCTATGTGGACGTTTCGCCCGAACGTTGGTCTTTCGTATACGTCGAGTCCGCCAAGCAGATGCTTCCGGTAGACGCAGACCTGCCAATCAATGAATTTTCTCCTGAAAAACAGTATACGCGTGAGGAGGTCGCGGCAGCGGCCGTTATGAGCCTCGGCCTGGCCGACGGCAATATTATCAACAAAAATGTGCTGACGGAGCATTTCACAGATGCGGACCAGACGGAGCCCTCCCTGGCTGGGCTGGTGGGAATTGCGGCGGAACGCGGCATTCTGCAGGGGGCGGATAAGCTGATTCGACCGAAAGCGACTGTGACCCGTGCGGAAGCCGCCGTGTTTGTCTACCGCGCGCTGCAAATCAAGGAAGGAAAGGGCGATACCAACATGCTGACCCAAACGCCGATTATGGGTGATTCGACCGTTACCGTGGACCAAGCTAAGAAGTGGGCAACGGAAAAGGGGGCGGATGAGCGCTATATTAACATTGCCGACACCTATTGGGAATATGGGAAGAAAACCGGCATTCGTCCGGAGGTGCTATACGCACAGGCCGCCAAGGAAACCAACTACGGGAAATATACCGGACGCGTCAAGCCAGAACAGAACAACTGGGCCGGAATCAAGACAGACACTGCCACCGGAGAC
>CABSKZ010000424.1 GCA_902478395.1 uncultured Eubacteriales bacterium
TATTATACCATAAATCCGAAGGATTTTGGTATAATTGCGCATGTGCGTTTCCGAACAACGTGAGGAAAATTCGCACGCGCGATAGATTCCTCGCCGGAGGCGTATCATAAACGCTTTTGCGTTTATGATACCACAAGGGCATATATTCTCACTAAGCTCACCCTTCGCTTCACTCGGCTTCGCTAAGTGTTCATATTATACCACATTTATATTTTACATCGGTAAACTGTGCGGCAGCGCCGCAGGCAAGCGGCTTGACGCTTGCCGAATGATGATTCAATGTTCTCAAAAGTGAACGCCTTTGGCGTACAGGCGGCGTAAAGTGCCGCCGTTCGTCAGAACCTTTTGAGGTTATTATACCGTAGGTTCTCCTGTCATCTCCAATAGTTCTGAAATGTCTGACCGCAATTCAACCGTAATATCCTTTTCGCTGTCTACCGTGATTTTTTCCGCAATCATCCCGATATCTGATTTTGTAAATTTCTCCTTTGCAAGCAGCGTGTCAAAAGTGGCCAACACCTGATTGATATTCTCTTTAATTTCAGCCTTTTTCTCCGCTTCTTCCGCAAGGTATTTGATTCGGGTTTTCAGCTTGCTGATTTCGTCACGGTAATCCTTTTCTATCTCATCAAAGGTTTCGTTAATCAGATCCTCTTCCTGCGGTTTTTGGGTAATCTGACGCAGACGCTGCTTCGCGGCTTCCTTTAATTGAAGTTTTATCTCCTCTATTCTGCCTTCGAGACCCTTTGCCGACTTTTTATTGCTCTCCGCCTGCAGTCTTGTTTTTTCCATATCCAGATTCACCAATGCTTCCGCAAGCGTGTCCCGCACGCGGGAAATATAGGAACGGATGGCACTGTCCAGTTTTGCTTCATGAATATGGTGCGAAGTGCAGCCCTTCAGTCCAAACCGATGATAGGCGCCGCAGACATAGCCCGGCGGCCTTGAAGGCTGTGAATGGGAAAACATTGGCGAGCCGCAGTCCGCGCAGAAAAGTACACCGCTGTAGGGAATGGCATACTTCCTCACGCCACGGTAATTGTTTCTTGTTCGTTTTTTGGCGGTTTCCTGCGCTTTTTCGAATGTCTCCCTGTCAATAATCGGCTCATGGTGGTCCTCAAATACCAGATGCTTATCCTCGCTGACGCGTACATCTTTTTTATTGATACCGCTTCGTGTCCACATATTTTGCCGGAAGGTGCCGATATAGAAATCATTTTTTACGATTTTTGAAATCGTGACATGGCTCCACACCGGGCTTGGCTTAATTCGGGAGCTGTCGCCGCCTTTTTGTTCCACATGCTTTTTCATTAGATCAAGTGCAGTCGGATAGCCATGCTCCGTCAGATAATTGGATATCTTTTTATAGCCCCACCCGCTGTTATACAGCTTAAATATCATCCGGACTGTCTCAGCCCCTTCTTCGTCGATACAAATTTCGTTTTTGTGGGTCGGATGCAGATAGTAGCCGTACGGGCAGTTACAAACCCACTGCGCGTCACGCTGGCGGCGGCGGATCACATCCTTAATTTTTTTACTTGTCTCTGTAACCGGAATTTCGTTCATTAAAAAACGAAATTGTATCATTAGCCAGTCATTGTTAGTTGGGTAATCAATCCCATCACCGATGGATATCACCCGGATGCCGCTGTCCCGCAGCGTTTCCAGCTCCATCAGACCAAAGGAATTCCGCCGCCCGAACCGGGAAAAATCCTTAACGATTAAAATGGAGTATTCCCCGCCAAGCAACAGGCTTTTCATCTGCTGATATGCCGGTCGCTGCAGAAAGGTGTACCCGCTCATGTCGCGGTCTTCAAAAAAGGTCAGGAGGCTGCCCGGAAATTTTGTTTTTACATAGTCGGATATAATCGCCTTTTGGTTCTCGATGCTGGTATTTTCACGGTCCAGTTCATCATCCACTGAAATTCTGGTATAGGCGGCTATCCGGACCTTTTCATTTATTCCTTCCACACCATCACCTCTTCTGTGTTCATTTTAACATGGCGCAGATGAATATTCAATAGCAAATTTGAGAATTAATGGAAAATTTATAAACTTTTTGCATATTGGTTCCTCGAAAGGAAAACACTAACAACGAGGTGAAACGAATGGAGTTTCATACAGATGAAGAGGCAAAGCGGCTGGAAATCTGGGTTCCGTTTTCGTCGAAATATTCTTACCGCGACGATGCCGCATACCAGGAAGCCGTGCGGGAATATAAAAAAATGGGATATGAAATCTGCACTTTTGTCGGCGGAAGCAATCCGCTCCTGCCGGCTATTTCCGAATTGCTGTCCGCGCAGACGGAAACTGGATTTGCCTCATGAACCAGGGGCTTTGCCCCTACATAGAGAGAATTATATATTTCCCCGCGGCAAGCCGCTAACGTACTATTTCGAAGGGGCTGTATGATTCGTCAGGCCCAAAATATAATCCGCGCTGACATGATATAACTCTGTGAGCAGAATCAGCTTATCAATTGGCAAAAGCTGTGTTCCATATTCATACCGCTGATACGTGTATATACTGCAATGCAGAATTTCCGCGATATAAGCCTGCGTATAATCGTGGTCTTCCCGCAGTTCACGAATCCGCTCGTTGTAAGTTTTCCTCAATTTCTTTTTCCTCCCACTATTTCATGCAGAACTCTGATTAATAAATTGTATCAGACCGCAGATATGTGGTATTGGTTTAACCACAAATATATGGTATTATATATTTATTATAAACTTTGAAAGGAAAAA
>CABSKZ010000425.1 GCA_902478395.1 uncultured Eubacteriales bacterium
GTTTCTACCGGGCAGGTCACGACTGGCTGGCTTCCACCGCAACTTTGTGTATGTTTTCACTACTCTTTTCGCTCCCCTTGTTCCCCCAGAAGGAATACAGCACCCTCAGCGTCCTTGTCCTCGTCGTTTCGGGGGCGGGGTCGGCCATGATGCTTCTCGCCTGGCTCCATAGCCTCGTAGCGATACCGTACCGCAGCATCATTTCCATCATTGGCGGAAGTTTCGTCTTTTCGACCGGCATCAATAGCTTCATACATTTCCATCCAGCGACGGCGATGGCCCTTTGCGTCATTTCCTTGAGCATGAGCCGCTTTTTGCTCCCGCATGTCCAACAGCCGGAAGAAACCCCCGAAGAAAAGAAAAAATCCAATCTCCCAACCTTTTTTTACTATCAGCGCATGGGGAACTTGAACCTTTTGATCTGCGCAGCCTGCGGCATCAGCTTCAGCGCCGGATTTTTCTACAACCTCGTGGTATTCCTGCGCCCGATGGGCGAACCCACTCCCCTGATATTGACGCTGCTCTTTGGCATAGGGGGGCTTCTTGCCATCGTCTTCCTAAAGCTCCCGTTGGAAAAGGACATCTACCAAGCCTTCCTGCTTGTTGTCCCGTTCCTGCTTTGCGGGTATGCCGCTTGGCCGATCCTGCACAGTGAGTCTCCGGGCCTGTCCCTCGTTGGGCTACGCCTCGGTTTCGGCCTCCTCGCCGTGTACCTTTTCGTGGCCGTATCGGCCATGTCGACGCGCCTCCAGAAAAACAAAAAGAAAAAACTTTATGCTTGCCTAGGATATATGTACCTCGCGTTCTGGGCCGGATCCCAAGTCTGTTCACTGCACTTTTTCGGCGTATATGGTATCCAAGAATTGGATATTTTGTTCATATTCTTGCTTATCGTATTGTTATCCAGCTGCGGTGCCTGTACATTCTGGCTCTACCAGGCACGATGTTCTATCCAGTATATAGAAAAAACATCACAAAAAAATAATATATTGATTAATTTTTTTATGTCTAAAGGCCTGACTCATCAGCAGTCTATCATCTCAATCCTACTTTCCCAAAAGATATCTGAAGATATTATATGTGATATACTATCCATATCGCCTCTTACGTTAGAGACACATATTAGGAATATACTTAAGCGTATGAATATCAATAGCAAACATGAGTTAATATATATAATAAGACAAAACAATAAAACTATCATGCCGTACGATAATAAATGATCCTCGCAAAGAAAAGGAGTCCTCCTCAATCTGGAGGGCTCCTTTTTATCCTGCGTGTAGGATTCTGTGCGGTTTAAGTCTATCCAGACAGTCCAAAATGCACAGAATCCCGCACGTACATCAGGATTTTTTTACAAGAGAGGAACCCATGTTCATCGATTTCCGCGTTCGCCCGCCCTATAAGAGTTTCATGCGCGGCATTCTGTACGAAAAGTAGCCCGAACAGACCGATCCGCTTGGTCTGACATCGACAAGGAACCCGTTGTTTCCGCACAGAAACATTCCATCAGGCTGTTCATGGAGGAAAGCGGCATCAGTCGCGCCGTCGTCATGGGTCGCAAGGCCGACGAATACGGCGAGGTCGACAATGAGGACATCCTTGAGCTGGCCCGCGCCTATCCACAGACTTTTATTCCTTTTGCCGGGCTCAACCCTTACGATGCCGATCTGCCGGATCGCGTCGATGCCTTGGCCCGGCAGGGCTTCCGGGGCGTGTGCCTAGACGGTGGCTGGCGGCGGTCCTTCGCCAGCCACCGTAAAACGGGAGGGTAACGCTGGATCGAAAACGGCTGAATGAGGAACTCGAAACGCTGCTTGGGGAACAGGATGCCCGGACGCTTTTAGCTCGATGCGAGAAGCAGGGGGACCCCTTTGAGAGACTCTATGCCCTGTCCTTGTGAGGTGTTGTAAAAAGGGATTGACAACTCGAACAGCATGTAGATATGTTTCTACAAAAAGAGGTGTCCCATGACCACCATGTCGAGCCGAGAGTTCAATCAGGATGCCGGAAAAGCCAAACGTCTGGCTATGCAAGGCCCTGTGTTTATTACAGACAGGGGACGTTTGGCCCATGTGCTCCTTACTATAGAAGAATATCAAAAAATCACAGCAACGCACCGCAATATGGCGGACATGTTAGGATGCCCAGAGAGCGCGGAGATTGATTTTGAGCCGCCCCCCTTACAGAAGACCTTATTTGCGAATGTGGATTTATCATGATGTATCTTGTTGATACCAACGTTATTTCTGAATTAAGAAAGGCTCACAGGGCTGAACCGCGTGTCGTCGAGTGGGCCAGAAATAGAGAACCTCAGTGCATGTATCTGTCCGTTATTTCCGTTTTGGAAATCCGAATGGGTATTCTCTCCGTACAGCGCAGGGATTTGACTCAAGGCAATATTTTGCAGGAATGGTTTATAAAAAAGGTTATTCCCGCCTTCTCTGGAAGAATATTGAACGTGGACATGGATATTGCCATGCGTTGCGCGGAATTGCATGTCCCTGATCCTCGTTCAGATCGAGATGCGCTTATTGCTGCAACTGCGCTTACCCACAAAATGTCTGTTGTAACCAGAAATTGTAAGGATTTTGAACCAATGGGAGTTCCCATCATTAATCCTTGGACTTGTTAAGAAAAACAGCACACAGCATGAATCATGGAAACATCCCGGCTTCTCTTCGGAAAGGCCGGGATTTTCTGTTTTTAAACCTTTTGAAAGGAGCATTGTCATGGAATCACAG
>CABSKZ010000426.1 GCA_902478395.1 uncultured Eubacteriales bacterium
GGGAAACAATGCCGCTATCTGCACAGGATACGGTTCCCTGCCCTGCTGTAACCCAGCGTCAACGGGAAACGCGCGCGGCATTTTCACACCAAATTTAAGTTCTCCGCCACCAAATAGCAAAACTCGCTCCGGTAGCGCGACCATGTTTTTTTGGCTGGGCACAGGTCCTTGCCGGGGTCGCTGCGGTAATAGCAGAACACGCCGTAGTCCAGAAACGCGCCGAGGGCGTCGAACGGCTCGCCTGTGCAGGTGCGGCGGTACTTGTAGCCAAGCGCGAAAACCGCGTCGTCAACGGCGGAAAGCTGGGTGTCAATCCCCGCAAGCAGGACGGCTTTTTTCTCCGTCGGCGTGCCCCTGCCGCTCCCGCGCGGCATCCCGTCCGGCGGCGGAGGGCTGCCGTAAAGAATGCGCACCCGCCTGTTTTTCAGCTCCTGATAGCCTCGAATCATGTAAAACATCTGCATGTACAAATTTCTTTCCAGCTTGAATTCGCTCTTTACTTGATAGTTTCTCGGCATGCTGTTCTCCTCCCTGCTGTCGCTGCGGCGCCGTGCCGCTGTTGTCTCTTTCCTGCGGCCAAAACCGCTCTATTGATTCACCATCCCGGCCTCCCGCTCAACCTGCGCTCGCCCGTCCGGTTCATTCCTTTCGCGGCGGCTATACCGCTCATCTTTTTATATTACCTTGGCCTTCCCGCCCCATTCTTTCCGCGTCCCAAAGCCGCACGTCCTCTCCCTGCCCGCATTCCACACGCTCGCCTGTTCTTCCATTCAGCGAGCTTTTGCTCTGCCGGTGCGGGTTCGCAAAATCTGCACTCCGCATCCCATTTTTCCATATAATGTAATATTACAACAATCCTCCCGGCTGCCACAGCCACCCAAACAAACACATGTGCGGCCCGCAAACCGAGTGTGCATCCACGACCGGAGGCCGGCTCCCCATTCCCAAGACCCGCCTCAAGAGCGGAAACTGCGGGCAAACGCTGTTTCGCCCGGGAGATATCAAATCAGGAGGTTCTAAGCATGTTCCACATCACATCCAACGACGGCGTGAAAATCGCCGTCTACGACTACAACCCACGCGCGCGGGAAACGGTTTTCCTTGTCCATGGCTGGCCGCTGTCCCATAAGATGTATGAATACCAGATTGAACTGCTCACCCAACACGGTTACCGCGCTGTGGCAATCGACCTGCGCGGCTTCGGCAATTCGGACGCGCCCGCTTTCGGCTATTCCTACGACCAGATGGCCGCGGACATCCGCGCCGTAGTCACTGCCCTGCGCCTTTCGCGCTTCACGCTCACCGGCTTTTCCATGGGCGGCGCCATCGCTCTGCGCTATATGCATAACTACCGCGGCGCCGGCGTGAAAAAGCTCATCCTGCTGGCGGCAGCCGCGCCCTCGTGGACACAGCGCCCCGGCTATCCATATGGCCTGACGCGCGACGCCGTCGATGCCCTCATCCAGCTTGCGCGCACAGACCGGCCGCAGCTCGCCTACCAGTTCAGCCACCAGCAGCTGTTTGCCAGCCCGCAGTCCGAAGCGGCAATAAACTGGTTCGAGGACATCGCCCTCTCCGCCTCTGGCGTTGGCACAATCCAAACCGCAATTTCCCTGCGCGACGAGGACGGCCGGGACGATTTGGCATATGTAAAAGTCCCCACCGCCATCCTGCACGGCGCGAAGGACGTGGTTGTTTCCGACGACCTTGTGAACTACCAGCACGAACATATTCCCGGCTCAGAGCTGTACACGCTGGACAACAGCGGACACGGCATCACCTACGACGAGCTGGAGCGGTTCAACGAGCTGTTTCTGTCCGTCCTCCAGTGAAACGGCGTCTTTCCGCTGGGTAGGCAGCCCTGCCCAGCGGCCGTTTTTTCTCAGAGATATTTGCCGTTTGACAACTCGGCCCATTCCTTTCAGGCGGCTAAATTGCTATGTTCATTCACCGTCCCCAGCTTTCCGTTCCCATTCGTGCTGACGGTTTGGCCCCATCCCTTTCAGCGGCTAACCGCACTTCTTTTTTATATTGCCTCATTCTTCCGCTCACTCACGCTTGGCTGTTTCGTCCCTGTTTCCTCCCAGCGGCTAACCACACTTCTTTTTTATAGTATCTCGCCCTTCCGCTCAATTACGCCTTGCAGCTCGGCCTTTTCCTTCCACGGCAGCTAAAGCTGTCCTATTTTTGCACTGCCCCTGGCTTCCATCCCATTTGCCGCTGTCCCATTCCAGCGGATAAGCCGCTATATTCATTCACAGTCTCATTCAGCCGTCCGGCCCACCGCCGTGTTCTGTTTTCACAGCGTCGTCACAAGTACAATTCCCTATTTTGGCCCGTCCCGCTTCTTCCCGCGCCTCGCGGGCCGCCTCGCACCACCAGCGCATGGCTGGATCGTCATTCATTCCGCCCTCCGCCAGATGCGGCGGGCTTCCCATCTGCCTCATGCATCTCCTCCGTTTCAAAAAGCCCCTCCCGCGCCAGCGCGGCTTCCCAGCTATATTGTTTATTCTCAAACGCGGTGTTTTTCAGCCGCTTGCTCTCCGGCTCGAAATAGAGCGGGACGAACACGTCCTGCACGCCCCCGCCCCGGTCCTTGCAGATTTCCAGCACATTCGAGCAGGCGTACAGAGGATGCCCCTCCTTCCAGCGGAACGTTTCCCGGGCAAGGCGCTTAAAGTCCGAATTGACCCGGTGCAGAATGAACGCGTTATCCACGCGGTTGACGATGT
>CABSKZ010000427.1 GCA_902478395.1 uncultured Eubacteriales bacterium
GTTCATAGTTTCTACCTCCGAATGAATTATTTGCCGGATTCCGCCGGTCCGGTACCGCCGGTCAGACGGTTGAAACCGCCTGGCTGACAGAAAAACACCTGAAAAGCAATATGCCTTTCAGGTGTCAAATAATATCCGGTGCATCATTTGGCCGCTGCAAAATGCAGCCGCCCCGTCTATGCTGACACATCTTCTTTCATCCAGACTATACTGTTGGTCCCGGAGTTTCACCGGGTCAACGCTCGCGCGCTCGCGGACTGTACCGCCAATCGGGAATTTCACCCTGCCCTGAAGACATAATCTTATTCAGTTGTGGTTATTATAACGCTTTTGGGTTATTTATGCAAGTGTGTTTGAGCATAATTCTTTTATATATTCGGGAGTTTGACACCTGAAAATCTTGCAAGCCTTATGGCTGCTTATTTTTTTGTCAAATTCAGAAAGTTTTTAGTGCGTAATAGCGTAATATATGATATAATACGATTATACCATCTCTCTTAAGGAGTCTGCCATGCGATTGACTACAAATAAAACCAAAAATGGAATAAGCTACTACATCATCCGCTCTGTCCGCCGCGACGGCAAACGCTCCTCAGAAGTTGTGGAACGCCTTGGAACTGAACGGGAAATCATGGAAAAATATCATTGTACAGATGCCAATAAATGGGCTAAGGCGCATCTGGACGAGCTCAATCAGGCCGAAGCTGAAAAGCAGCATAAAGTCCTTGTTCCGCTGCGGACGGATATTCTCATTCCTTTCGATAAGCAGAATTCCTATAACGTTGGTTACCTTTTCCTTCAGAAGATCTACTATGATCTTCGCCTGCCAAACATCTGTAGAAAGATTTCAAAAGAATATTCGTTTTCCTATGACCTTGATTCCATCCTTTCACGTCTTGTATATGAGAGGATCCTCAATCCGTCTTCAAAACTCTCCTGCTATGAGCAGTCCTCCGATTTGCTCGAACCACCGGCTTTTGAACTGCATCAGATTTATCGTGCCCTGTCTGTCATTGCAAACGAATCCGATTCCATCCAGGCGGAACTGTATGAAGCAAGCCGGCGGCTGGTCAAACGGCAGACCGGAGTCCTGTACTATGACTGTACCAATTACTTTTTTGAAACGGAATGTCAGGAAGGCCTGAAACAATACGGTCCGAGCAAGGAACATCGCCCGAGCCCTATCGTCGAGATGGGACTTTTCATTGATCGAAGTGGGATCCCCCTTGCCTTTTGTATCCATCCAGGCAATACCAATGAACAGACTACTCTGATCCCATTGGAAGAACAGATCCTGAGAGATTTCTCGCTTTCAAAATTTATCGTCTGTACGGATGCTGGATTGTCTTCTGAACGCAACCGGAAATTCAACAACTTTGGCGGCCGCTGTTTCATAACAACGCAGTCCATTAAAAAGCTCAAAAAAGATTTGCGCCAATGGTGTCTGGAGCCCACCGGATGGCATCTGAAAGACAGCCTGGATACCTATGATATCAGCAGGCTCGAAGACACCGCTAAAAACCGCAGCAAGCTATTCTACAAGCAGCTGTATGTGGAAGGAAATGACGGGAAACGTGATATTGATTTCGATCAGACTCTGATCGTGACCTATTCCCTGAAATACAGGAACTATCAACAACAGATCCGAAATCAGCAGATTTTAAGAGCGATAAAAGCAATTGATACCGAGCCGAAAAGGATTGATAAGCATAGCCAGAATGATTACCGCAGATTCATAAAGAAAACATCGATCACCGCATATGGTGAATGCGCTGCAAATAAAATTTACGAAATTGATCAGGACGCCGTACAGGAAGAAGCCCAGTATGACGGCTTCTATGCCGTCTATACGAATCTCGACGATGACCCTTCCGAAATCGCAGCAGTAAATCAAGGGCGGTGGGAAATCGAAGAATCTTTCCGGATCATGAAATCAGAATTCGAGGCCAGGCCGGTTTACCTAAAACGGGATGACAGGATCAAAGCTCACTTTACGACATGTTTTATCGCGCTTTTAATCTACCGGATTCTGGAACGCAAACTAGACAGCCAGTTCACTTGTGATGAGATTATTTCGACACTCAGAAAAATGAGGGTAACAAGCATAGGAAACGAAGGATATATCCCATCTTACACACGTACAAAGCTTACGGATGCGTTGCATGAGTACGCCGGGTTCCGTACTGACTATGAATTGATAAAGAAACGTACCATAAAGGGTATCTGCAGACATTCAAAAGAATAAGAATCCATTACTCCCTTTTTTCAAAAAGAAAAGCCCTCAGAAACGGCATAAATACGACGTTTCTAAGGGTTTTCAACATTCTAAACTGTCAAACTTGGGATTATACCATCCCCATGCCGCTTTGGCAAACAGCGCTGAAATTTATCCTGCAAAATTGTGCAAAATTTAAATTGACTTTTTCCGATTAACGCGGTAAAATAACCGCAACAAATTGAACAGCTACAGCAGGCTATGACGGGGAAAAGTATTCGGACCGCCTCCTTACAGAGAGCTGCCGGCAGGTGGAAGGCAGCAGGAGAATCCGGTGAAAATCACCCCTGAGCTTTCGGACTGAACGGTTTTCCTGTAAGTCCGGACGGCTGGCGGCCGTTACACCGTCACACATTGTTGGATGTGGCTAAGTGGCTGCCTTTGGCAGCAATCAGAGTGGTACCGCAGAGGAATCAAGCGCCTTTGTCTCTCAGAATATGAGGGACAGAGGCGTT
>CABSKZ010000428.1 GCA_902478395.1 uncultured Eubacteriales bacterium
CGGTAGAAGTTCTGCGGTTTTGCCGCCGCGGGATACCATTACCAGGACATCTTCCTTTTTCAGTCCACCCAGCCCGCCGTGAACAGCTTCGCACGGTGGCATGAACATGGCGCCGCGTTCGATGCAGCAAAGCGAGTGCGCAAACTTTTTTGCCGCGATTCCGGAGGAGCCGGAGGCACAAGTCATAATCCTGGGACACGAGGCCAGGACATCGACTGCTTTTGCAAACGCTTCCTGGTTCAACTGAATATCCGCGATTGCCTTGCTTTCAATTTTGAGAGAACGAATTGCACTTTCAAATGATTCTGTTTTCATGGTAACCTCCTATGGATATATTGTGTAAGTTGTGTTTATTTCCAAAGGCCATTGATGGTCTCGAGCGTTGTATGAACCAGAAGGTTTCCGCCCTCGTGGCCGATGATGCCGCTTGAAACGTAGGCGCTGTAGTGTCCGCCGCGTTCCGCTTTTTCGGTAGGAAGGTAAGCGTTGGAACCGCAGGCAAGCTGGATTAAAATCGTCTGTTTCGCCTTGCTGCGTGCCCGGATTTGATTTCCATAGTCTAAAAATAACTCAAACGGATTGGTGCAGATGGCAATGTCCCCAAACCGAATTACGTGCAGCTCTATCTTGTGCAAGTTTTGCTTTTGCTGGTTTTCATAACGTGCGACCGTGCCCGCATAAACATGCATGGCGGCCTGATCTTCAAAACTGAAGCTGCGTCCGCCCGCCCGTTCGAGATAATCATGCAGAATGCGGAGGGCATCTTGATATTCTGTTATGGTAACGCGGCGAATCGGTAAATGAAGGGGAATGACCTCGTGAACCAGTCCTGCGTCTTTTCGAAGATCTTCAAGCTCCTCGTAGACAGCGATGATTTCGCTAGCAATGCGCCTTCCGACTGTCCATGTCCCTTTAACATCGAACATGGAAGGGTCTGCGATGCGTGCAGCAGGCGATTCCCGCCGGATGTTCGGGTCGTCAATGGGAGATTCCGGCTCGACCCACCGGATAATATCACGCGGTGCTAGGTCGCCGGCGGCGCTGCACAATCCCAAAACAAACAGACCTTCTCCAAAATGCTTACGGAGGAGAATTTTCACTTTGCCCCAATAGTCGGAAGAGATATAACTTCGGTGTTCCACCACCTGAGAGGGGCACGCGACGTTAGCTACAATGCCGGTCAGCTTTTTTTCAGCGTCGAATACATATAGTAATTCAATACCGGAGTCGTTGCCGCCCTCCAATTCCTGAAAGTTCGCGAGGGCGGTATCGCCCCACATTTTTGCGGTTCCATCGTCATAAACTGCGCGGCGGCACATTCCTACGGCAGCACGGCCAAAGCCATTCGCATACTGCGCCGGTTTTCTGTTATTCCATGCCTCAGAGATAGCCTCGGAAATTCTGGATACCAGAAATTCCATTGTTTCCTCGGCCTCCATAACATCTGCGTCAGCTGTTTTGTCAACATACGTCTGCTCATCAGAAAGGTAACGCTTCAAAATGTCCAGCCCGGAAAGCCCCATGGAGCCTTCCTGATCATATTCAATGGAAGTGTGGGTATGGGTTGCGTTTAGAATGATTTTATCCAGCAGAAGCCCCGGGGTTCCGGCAAGCCGTTCCCGCACAAGACGGAGCAAATTTTCGCTGATGGATATCAAATCGCACGAGCAGATCACCATCTGTCCGTCTCCGCACTCAACAGCCATTGCGGTGACAGTAACCGGCGTTTCTACAGATTCGGATACCCGTTCAAAAAACTGCCCTGCCAGCCGGACTTTTTTTGTTGGTGTAATGCTTTTCTCTGACCAGCCAATACGTAAAATCTTCATTTCAGTTCCTCCTAGTTAGCCGGACGGTATTAATTCTGACCTACACGCAGAGACCGGTTATTTCCGGCGGGTGTGTATTTTTTACCTAAGTCTCTTAAACCAGGGCGACTTGGACGCCGAGTTTTTCAATCGCATTGGTTTCTGTTTTTGACGCATTTTTATTTGTTACCAGACAATCCACTGCTTCAAGCGGTGCGATGCCAACAAACGTATTCCGCCCGATTTTGGTGTAGTCGGCCACCACAATTGAGGTTCCCGCTTGCTCAATCATCTGGCGGCAAAGGTATGCTTCCTGATTGTAATAGGTCGAGAGGCCGTCTGAAGCACTGACACCATCTACCGAGAGAATGAGTTTATCGACATGGTAGTCCCGCAGTTGTCTCTGCGCGTCGTCTCCGAAGGTAAATTGATATTTGGTGTTGACGGAGCCGCCAAGCAGGACAACATTAAAGTTTTCGTTTCCCGCGGCGTCTAGTGCAACAGCAATCGAATTGGTCACAATGCTTATGTTTTTTCGCATGGAAAGTGCCCGAAACACATAGAGCATCGTGGTTCCCGCGTTCATCATAATGGTGTCGTTATCATCCACCATATTGGCGATGTAAGACGCGAGCGCCTTTTTTTCCGCTTCGTTGGTGCCGGAGCGCTGGGAAAAGCTCATGTTATAATAGGTTTTGTAGGAACTGACCGCGCCGCCGTGTATCCTGGTTAAAAGCCCGCGTTTTTCCAGCTCTGTCAGATCGCGGCGAATCATGACGCCAGAGACGCCAAACAGCTCGCTTAACTGGTTGACTTCAACCTTACCATCGTTGGACAGCATCTCAAGTATTTTATCTCGGCGTTGCTCCAAATTATTTTCCATTTGTCTCACAC
>CABSKZ010000429.1 GCA_902478395.1 uncultured Eubacteriales bacterium
GGTTATGGCGGCGCTGATGGTGCTGGCGAGCGAGGTGTGGATTGGCGCGCTGTTCATTGCTTCGGGAAAAATTGCGGGAATCGGGGCGCCGGTCCCGCTGCGCGACGTTGCCGGGTGGGTGCTGTGCGGGACGCTCGGCGGGGTTGTGACGGTTTGTGTGCAGCTTTTGCTTTCCCTGTTTCTCAAAAGCTTTGCCCTGCCTGTCGGAATCGCGCTGGCCGGCGGGCTTTCGGGGCTGGCGGCGCTTGCGAAGGGCTTTGGGCACATCTGGCCGTATTCGCTCATGGCGTATGGAATGAACTCCAACGCGCCGCAAAAGATGCTGGAAAGCGGCTATGCGGGGTTTATTCTCATTTGCGTGGCATATATTGCGGTGCTCACCTTTGCGGGCGGCTTCGCGCTTTCCAGAAGGGAAATGTGACGCGGTGCGGTGCCGCAAGCCGCCGCGGACAGGCCCTGGCAAATGACAGCCGCGCTTCTGCCGGCGAAACAAGCGCGTTTGGCTATAGTCCGAGGGCGGCCGCTGCTGAAGTTTTGCGCCGGAGATTCGTCTAATTTCCATTTTTTGTTGACTCAGGATGGAACTTGTACTATAATAAAAGAAAGAGAACGGTTTTTGCGGGGAGCATGGGGAAGTTTTCCGCAGGGGATTTGCAACGTGCCGTTCGCGTTTTGGGGGATATTCTGAGTCAGGAGTGGAGATATGGTTTTACAGATGATTTGGTGCGCGGCAGGCGTATTTTTGATGGGGAACGGCATCATCCTAATGGCGGTTACCAATTTTAATTTCGGCATGGCCGCGACCGCGGCGCTGGGGCTTGTCTTTTTGCTTTACGGAATCTTCCGGAAAAAGCTGCTGGCGGCGAGCGGGCGGGGCGTTTGGAAGGCCGTGCGGTATTTGGCGTATGCCGGCCTTTTGGGAATGCTGGGCGTGCTGTTTTTCGTCGCGGCCTATGGGCAGATTGACAATGTGACCTACCGGGAGGATGCGTTAATCGTCCTGGGTTCGGGCGTGCAGGGGGAACGCGTCACGCTTCCGCTGGCGCATAGGCTCGACGAGGCGATCGCATATTCCGAAAAGAATCCGGATGCGCTGCTTTTGGTGACGGGCGGGCAGGGGCCGCAGGAGGACATTACCGAGGCGCTTGCCATGGAGCGGTATTTGCTGGAACGCGGCGTTGCCCAGCACAGAATTGTGAAAGAGGAACGGGCGACCAGCACGAACGAAAATTTTAAGTATGCAAAACAGATTCTGGACAATACGTTCACGGAACGCTATACGACCGCGTTCGTGACGAACGGGTTCCACGTTTATCGGGCGGACAGGCTCTCCAAACTCAACGGGCTGAACAGCAACCACTTGCACGCCGGGCTGGAGTGGTATTCCGTCAGCGTGAATTATGTGCGGGAATTTTTCGCGGTGCTGAAACTGTGGGTTTTGAAAAGCTGATGCGTCCGGCTGGTTTGCGGTTTGCCGGGCGGCGCTCTGCTGCTGTTTGTGGGAGAGGTTTTCTTCATCTTTTTGCTAGGAGGTTTTGTATGCGTAACATTTTTGTTTTGCTGCTGTGCCTGCTGTTTGTGCAGGCGTGTCCTCTTCCGGTTTTGGCCCAGGATACCAGCAACGCGGAACAGCAGGAGATGACGCGGGAAGAAAAGTCGAAGATAAAAAAGGAAAATTCAAATTATGGTCTGGCGAAAGCAAGTGATGATGAGAAAACGAATCAAATCTTCGTGAATTTTATGGAGGAAGTTTCTGACGCGGAGGTGGAATTGAAAAGCTTATTGCCAAATTATAAATTCAAAATAGAAAAACAAATGGGTCTAACTGGTTCCTATTTGGTATCATTTGAAACAAAGAGTTTAGCGTCAGAAGCTATTTATATTTTAAACGAGAGCGACATGATTTATTATGCAAGTATGAATTATATACACAAAGGCCCAAAACCTATCCTTGGCGTAGAAATAACTGTAAATCCACCAGAACCCGTCAACTGGTACGACGATGCGGTATTCTATATGGAATCACACCCCGAGATTTTCCAAACGGTCACAGACGAAATAGACCTGTTTGACGACATGACGCGAGGAGCGTTTACTTATCTGCTCTGGAAGCTGGACGGAAGCCCGTCTGTGGAAACGGACGAGGTGTTTCCTGATGCGTTGGACGCCTATTACACAACCGCTGTCGCATGGGCGAAACATAACGGTATTGTGTCCGGTTACAGCAGCGAGGTGTTTGATCCGGACGGAACCATCACAAGGGAGCAGATTATCGGTATCTTTTACAACTATGCGGGTTATAAACAGTGTAACACCAGTGTACAGAATAGAGAGAAATACGATTCGTTTGCAGATTCGGGAGAGGTTTCCGCGTGTTTCGTGCCCGCGGTGGAATGGGCCTGCGGAAACGGCTTGTTGAAGGGGGCGGATGGGCTTCTGCTGCCAAAAGGCAACGCCAACCTTGCACAGACGGCAGTTTTGCTGCAATATTTTGCGCAAAACGTGGTCATTGCGCAATAGATTGATAAACGCCCAATAGTCCGAGATGTCGTTTCAGAGGTGCGGGGGAGAAATGCCGTACAGGTAAAACTTTCAGGGCATACCCATGCCGTTATCAAAAATATGAGGAGAAGGCGGGTTCCCGCGAACAAGTGCCGCGCCATTCTGCTCAGTTTATACTGAGCATATGGCTGTATGGGGA
>CABSKZ010000430.1 GCA_902478395.1 uncultured Eubacteriales bacterium
CTGTTACCCGCCGGAAGAGGTTAGGTAATTCAATATGAACATGTGAAATGGAGGAAAAATGAGACAAAAAAAATTTATTTTATTTGATTTAGATGGCACATTGACGGACTCCGCTCCTGGCATCATCCATTCTGTACAGCACGCCCTGCAATATTATCATATTTCCGATACAGACATGGAAAGCTTAAACCGTTTTATCGGCCCGCCCATTCGTGATTCATTTATTGATTTTTACGGTTTTTCTAAAGAAAAAGCAGATGAAGCAGTAGAAAAATATCGCGAATATTTCAGCGTAAAAGGGAAATATGAAAATTCAGTTTATCAAGGGATTCCGAATGTCTTGGAAACACTGAAAAGCCATGGAAAACGGCTGCTGGTCGCAACCGCTAAACCTCAGGTATTCGCAGAGGATATTCTTTCCCATTTCGGATTGATACAATATTTCGATTTTATCAGCGGCGCCACCCTAGATGCCTCGCGTGCGAGCAAGGAAAAGGTTATCGCTTACGCGCTCGAGCACTTCCCGGTAACAAATCTGCAGGAAGCTGTCATGATTGGCGATCGCAGCCAGGACGTTGCCGGCGCAAAAGAAAATGGCCTGGACGTCATCGGCGTACGGTACGGATACGCAAAACCTGGTGAGCTGGAGGAGGCAGGCGCCGACGAAATTGCTGAAACCGTTCCTGACCTGTTGAAAATTATTCAGACAGCTTAATCGTATCATCATAATATGGAGGTAATCAAATTGGACTTCACGCCCATGGAAGAATTTATGGACAGGCTGACCACCTGGAGAATTCCCGGAAATGTGGTGAACATCTATAAAGATAACCAACTGGTATTTGAATATTGTTCCGGATATAGCGATATTGAGGCTGGCGAAAGAATGACGCCGGACAAAAATTTCTTTCTATACTCCTGCTCAAAAATAACGACGACCCTGGCGGCTCTCCAGCTTTATGAAAAAGGATACTATTTGCTTGACAATCCGCTCTACGAGTTTATTCCAGAGTTTAGGAAGCTGTATATTAAAAACGCAGATGGTTCTGTTCAAAAAGCGAAGGAGCCTGTCACAATCCGGCATCTTTTTACTATGACAGCAGGGTTTAGCTATGACTTTAGCCCGCTTCTGGAAGCAGAAAATGAAACACAGGGACACTTTCATACCGTGCCGACAATCAAGCGACTTGCTTCAGTCCCTCTGGATTTCGAGCCAGGAACCCATTTTCAATACAGTCTCTGCCACGATGTGCTTGCGGCATTTACCGAGATTGTAGCCGGCAAAAAGTTCCGGGACTATGTAAGGGAAAACATTTTCGAACCATGTGGGATGACGGCTTCTTATGTTGAAGATAAAGAAAGCGTTGGGAAATGCGCGGTGCAGTACCGTTTCATAAATGATGATGCGGTTTCCGATATCGTAAAAGCGCAGCAAAGCGATACAAGCTGTGCAGATGGATATTTGGAACGGGCCGGCCAGACCAACACTCATATTCTCGGCGATGAATATGACAGCGGCGGTGCCGGTATTATTGCCAGTGTACCCGAATATGCAAAGCTGATGGCCGCAATCGCAAACGGCGGTTTGACAAAAAGCGGAGAAAGAATTCTTACGCGCGGAACGATAGAGCTTTGGCGGACAAACCAATTGAGTCAAGAGCTTCTTCTGAAAGAATATAACTGGCCCCAGGTGAAAGGCTACGGATATGGACTGGGAGTCCGCACAATGATGGACCGCGCATTAAGCGGATCGAACGGCGCTTTTGGTGAAATCGGCTGGGGAGGAGCCGCCGGTGCAAATGCCTTGATAGATGTCGAAAATAATGTTTCATTTTTCTATGCGCACCATATGCTGAACAATCAGGAGGCTTACGTCCAGCCAAGATTACGAAATGTGTTCTACACCTGTCTTACAAGATAGACGCCCGATGGTGTATTTGTCGTCTAACAAGAATTTAAAACATGAATGAAAGAACTTACATAATAGAACAACACGAAAGCCGGATGGAAGAATTTTTCACCCGGCTTTCTATATTTCTTATAAGATTTCTAGCTAGTTTGAGGAAGTTGTAAATTTCTGTCTCGCCTGCATAATCTCCGTCTGGTCCGCCTGCTTGACCTGATACCAGCCGCGGGCACTCATTTCGTCGAAAATCTGTGCCTGAATGTCATGCTCCTCTGTCAGGATATTTAAAAATGTAGACCGGAGCTGATTGCTGGCACACTCATTGGCATAGGTATTATAGGTGGATGTAATCAGTTTCTGACTGCTCATTGAGTCGTCCATCATTTCCCGCTCCGACAGGGACAGCTGGTTCTGGTTCGAATTCTGGTCCATTCTCATTTGCCTCCTTATTGTAAGTAGCCCATCAGTGTATTAAAATGCTGCTGGTGTTTATCCGCTATCTGGTTGCATTTCACCTTCAGCTGCGTGTCATTGCACTGGCTGGAAAAAGCCCGGTACTTTTTGATTAGAATCTGTTCGTAATTTAGCTGGTCCTCCAGTGCGGAGAGTTCTTTTGTTGTCAGATTCATGCGTATCATCCTTTCATATTATTTGGTAATGAATAGTTTTGACGGGAGTTATCCGATTTATACATTTTTCATTTTTACAGCGCACATAATTCACGTTTCTTGTTTTCAAAGCAAAAACTGATGACAAAATGAAAAAATTATATTATAATAAAACC
>CABSKZ010000431.1 GCA_902478395.1 uncultured Eubacteriales bacterium
CATAAATAAGGTAGCACCGGTGTGTTGCCGCAGTGGATAAAATCAGCCAAATAAGGAAATATCCCGCACAAACAAAAAGCAGAAAAAGAAATGTCTTAGATTGAAACGGATGCTTATACTTTGCTGTCGAATCCATTTTCTCCTCCCCTATGTGTCCAATGCCACACAAGCCGCAGCAACAGCACACAAGCGCTTACAACCAACAAAAAGCAAACCGGCAAATACAGCAGATAATTGCAGTGGTATAAATAAGGCAGCCAAACCGTGGGCGCCCAGCTTTTGACACGGAACAGCGGAACCGTGTCATGATAAGCCGGTTCTGGTTCACAGCATTTCGATGCCCCAGGCGTGACACCTGACAACTCACCCCTGACGATATACTGGACACCGGACGCAAGACCTGCCGCAGCAAACTCCGCGTAGTCATAATGCGCAATCGGTTCATCCGAATCTTCCGTAAACTTAATTTCATTCTCTCCAATTTCCGGATAATCGTCTTTTACCTCAGCCGCAAGCGCCTCCCCGCCTTTGACAACCTTCCTGACCAGAGTTCCACAGCCGAAGAAATCATATTCCATCAAAATCACGGTTCCGTCATAGTCCTGATTTACACTTTGCGGAAACCGCACGGGGACGAGCAGTGCCGCAGCGAGAAACAGAATGAATATCATATTCCACCGGACTTTTTTCCAAATCTTTTTCAGCATGGCGTGATCTCCCGCAACGCTAGCTTTTTTCTCTATTCAGTTTCATAATCCACCACAACAGTGGATTCCTTACGTTCCTGAATAAACGCTTTAACGACATCCACATGGTATGGATCCTGCTGGTATGCTACAAGCGCTTCCCTGCTGTCCAAACCAACTTCCAAAGCCACGTCGTAGGAACGCCCGGAATGCAGGAAATCAATTCCCACAGAAATCTCCCGAATCATTTCCACCTTTCCTTCCATGGAAAGTAAGACCTTTTTCACTTCCTCACAGGCTTTCGTACTGTTATCCTTCAATTTAATCAACAAAACATGCTTCACCATTTTTTAACCCTCCTGTTCCATATTAATGAAAAGACCGGTAAAACTCCTTCAAATCGTTTTTCACGTTCTCCGGCAGTTCATGCCAACGGATGCCCCGTATCGCACCCTCGAGCGCACAAAGCCGGTTGATGCAGGCGGATTCGTCAATTTCCCTGATTTTCAGCCAAGCCTGTCTGCTGCCAGTCGCTTTCAGCTCCTCCATTGTCCGGATACCGACCTCTTCCAATTGTGCTTCCAGCATTTTCCCAATATTCGGGTAGCCTGATAATGCTCCCACGGCACTCCCTCCTCATTTATGATAGGTCTCATTCGCGTTGATTTTAAACGCACGGTATAGCTGTTCCAGCAAAATCACCCGCATCATCTGGTGCGGAAATGTCATTTCGGAAAAGGACAGGCGCAGCCCGCTTCTCTGCTTTACTGCCTCGGCCAGTCCCAGAGAACCCCCAATGACAAACGCGAGATTGCTCTTTCCCGCAAGCGCACTCTCTCGGATAAACTCCGCAAACCGGACAGAATCCTTCTGCCGGCCTTCCACACAGAGCGTAACGACAAATTCGTTTGGGCGGAGGGCGGACAAAATCCGTTCCCCCTCCTTTTCCAGCACCGCCGCTTCAGCGGCGGACCCGGCATTATCCGGAATTTTTTCATCCGCAAGCTCCGTAACGGTCAGTTTGCAAAACCGGGAAAGACGTTTTGAATACTCCGACACAGCCTCTTTCCAAAACCGTTCCCGGCATTTTCCCACACAGACAATATGAATATTCATCCGTCACCTCAACCAATACCGCGGGATGACGGACAGCCCCACGTCGCTTCCCACACATATTTTTTGTTCCTTTAAAATGCTGTTTACCGTATCATAAGCAAGCTGCGGAACGTTGTTTTCCTTTGAAAGATGGCCCAGCCAAAACGCCCGCGTTCCCTCCTTGGCAAGCATTGCACACAGCCTTCCGCACATGTCGTTTGACAGATGTCCCCGGTCACTCAAAATTCTGCGTTTCAAGTAATATGGGTATCTTCCTGTCCGCAGCATCTCAATATCGTGGTTTGCCTCGATGATGATGTATTCACTTCCGCGCAAGTTTTCAAGCAGTTCGTCGCTGATATGCCCGATATCCGTTGCAATCGTAAACTTATGGTCGTGGTCTGTAAAGCTGTACCCCACCGGGTTGTTCGCATCGTGCGGGATGTCGAACGGGCGGATGACCAGGTCCTTTATAGCAAAATCCTCATTTGCCGGAACCACTTTCCGGTTCTCTTCCCGTATCCCGCCGACAATGGCGTCCATTCCCTCCCAGGTCGGCGCGGTCGCGTAGACCGGAATTTGAAATTTTCGTGACATGACTCCCACGCCCGATGTATGGTCCCGGTGCTCATGCGTCACCAAAATCGCATCAATCGTATTCGGGGAAATGCCGAGCCTGCCCAGGCAATCTGTTATGTATTTTCCTGTCGCGCCGCAATCCACCAGTATCTTTGTACTATCATTTGTCAGAAACGTACAGTTTCCGCTGGACCCGCTCAGAAAAGACTGAAATTTTATCAACCGTGTTCAACTCCATCTATTTTGCCAAGGTATGAGAACCGCTGTAGATTCCCGTGTAAATGCCGAAAGCTACAAACCAGCATCAATTATTCAAC
>CABSKZ010000432.1 GCA_902478395.1 uncultured Eubacteriales bacterium
GAGATCTAGTACGGTCTCGTGGGCTCGGAGATGTGTATAAGAGACAGCTGAAAATTGATCCGATTGACAAGTCAAAAATCGGCCCTATTCTGGACCAAAGCTTTTCGGCATATACTCCGGCAAAGTATATCACAGCCATCAATAAGGAGCAGTACTGGACGGCGGAAATAGATGAAGCCATGACGACAGAGGCCAAGAATGCCTCCATCACAGTGTATTCAGCAGAGGATACCGGTTTGGTCCTCACGATTTTAAGCAAAATCAATCCCCTTTGCTGTCATCTTGCAGCAGATGAATATGAAGAAAAAAACCATATTGCATCGCAGAAGGAGGCGGGGGTGTTGGATGATTATACAAGAGAAAATATTACCTTCTGCGGAAAGTCGGCGGTACACATGACTTACCGGGCCGACGAACCTTATTCCTACACCTCTCCTGGGGGCGGAAAGGTGTATCATGAGTTGTATTTTGTTAAATATAACGGAGAAATTTATACCATTCATATGAGTGTGCCGGAATTGAACAAAAGCGCAAAGGCATACAGTGACATGTCACGGTTTATCGGTACATTTCAATTTCAATAATACCATGCAGAAAGGTGATTCATATTCATGAGCTATCCAATGAAGTTAACGCCCGCTTACAAAGACTATCTGTGGGGCGGGAAGAAATTAAACAGGGAATATCATAAGCGTTCTCCCTATGACATTACTGCAGAAAGCTGGGAGGTTTCATGCCATCCGAATGGTCTTTCCTTCATCGAAGGCGGCGAATATGACGGCAAAACGCTCGCCGATGTTCTACAGGAAAAACCAGAGTTTGCCGGAGGCAGGGCACAGGCCTTCGACCGTTTTCCAATTTTGATTAAGCTTATTGATGCCTGCGACAGCCTCTCCATTCAGGTCCATCCGGATGATGCGTATGCAAATGAGCACGAAAATGGAGGACTTGGCAAGACCGAAGTGTGGTACATTGTGGAGGCCGAGCCAGGCGCTGAATTGGTATATGGGTTTGGGAAAGATATGACCAGGGAGGCTTTCCGCAATGCCATTGAAACCGGAACCCTGCGGGAGTGTCTGAATTTTGTTCCAGTTCAAAAGGGAGACGTCTTTTTCGTCCGTTCCGGCCTTCTGCATGCCATTGGAAAAGGAATTTTGATTTGTGAAATTCAACAGAATTCTGACACGACCTACCGCGTTTATGATTGGGATCGCGTGGGCGCGGATGGAAAACCGCGGCAACTGCACATTGCGCAGGCGCTGGACGTGTCCTGTCTGAAACGGGAAACCCAAACCGATTTTGCCCCCGCTGCCATCCCTGCCGATGAAACGGGTACTATGAAAGCTCCGGTTGCAGACTGCAATTATTTCAAGGTTGAAAAATATACCGTAACAGAACGTTTTTGTTTACCACTAAAAGAGGATTCTTTTTATACCATTCATTTTTTGGAGGGTGACGGCAGCATGATAGCCAGCGGAACCGCCCAACGGTTCCAAAAGGGGGATTCCTATTTTCTTCCGGCGACGCTTGCGGAAGCTAAGATTGAAGGAAACTGCGAATTCTTATTATCCCATGTCTGACAGAGATAGCAAAGCCCTCGAAGGGAGACCTTCGAGGGCTTATTTATTATTCAGATTCCAAAATGCTCTTTGATGTTTCAACGGCCTCCCGCGACATATCGCAGGAAAGCAGATAGGCCGGAACAGATGATAAAATTTTTGACAGCATGTCCAGATTCCGCTGCATCAATTCCGGAACTGCGGGTTTTCTTGTCTCATCCAGAAGGCGCCAAACCGCTTCCGCCCCCGCGATTCGCCGGATGGAATTTTTCCCCCGGGTTATGAACACAATTGCTTTTAATGGAACTCTGATATTTGTATTGATATCCGTTTTGCCGCTCCATGGCGTTCCATAGACATAGGGGACGCCGTCTATGAAGCGGATTGCAGGCATATCGTCGTTAATGATGGTGGTTTCCTCCGGATAATACTTTTTCCATAGGCCAGTATGGGTGGACTTTCCCGTTCCGGAAGGAGCGGAAAACAGGACGCCCTGGTCATGATAACAAAGTGCTGAGGAATGAATGAACACGCCGTTTTTCTCTAAGATGGCATATTTCATCGTTTCACCAACCATATTAAATGCCCTTAGTTCACTGTCGATTTGAATCAAATCGCTTTTACAGGTTAGGAGGCGGATATTTTGCCACGCGCTGTCCGCTTCCGTCAGGTTCAGTATCTGGTCTGAAAACCATGGAATCCGGTCCATGCTTACCAAACCGCCATCTTTTTTTTTCAGCCAATACCGTTGGTTGATATTTGCGATTACTTCTCCTTCCGGCATTGGAATATTTTCACATTCCCGGAAAGCTTCAAAGACCATTTCCGGTTTCTCTCCGGCGGCCTTATATTCTTCCATTCTTTTTTGATAATATTGCCCGAAATCCCCCGTCAGAGCAATGGGGATATCTGCTATCCGATACGTTTCCACAGGCTTCCTCCTGAAATTGTAATGTATTAGGACAGGAGAAAGGGGCTGACTTTCCGGAAAGCCAGCCCCTTTCAATATATGATTCGTGTAATTATGTGCTAATAATTAGGAAGTAGCCGAATTCAAATTAAACTCAGTCACCAATCTTCCCCATTTTTTAGTCCAGTTCTTACTTGCTGCCAAATT
>CABSKZ010000433.1 GCA_902478395.1 uncultured Eubacteriales bacterium
GCCAAGATGCGCTCATATTTGATACAATATGTAATGCAACGCGTGAAAGGCAGGAAGAAGCGCAAAAACTGGCCCAAACTGTCGATGTTATGATTGTGCTCGGCGGGAAGAACAGTTCCAATACGCAAAAGCTGTATGAAATTTGCAGGGCGGTCTGCGAAACTACATACTGCCTGGAAACCATTGACGAGCTGCCCCACCCGGAGGCGCTCATTCACAAACGAGTAGGAATGACTGCTGGAGCCTCTACTCCCGCAGTTATAATAAAGGAGGCAATAAACATAATGGAAAACTTGGAAAACAAGGAAACGGTAGCCGAAACCCAGGAAGCGGCAGTAGAAAATCTGGAAGCCGCAGCAGAAACAACAGAACCAGTGGCTGAGGTTCAGGAAGCACAGGAGCAAAGCTTTGCAGCAATGTTCGAGGACTCTTTGAAAACTTTAAATACAGGAGACGTGGTTAAGGGAACTGTCATTGAAGTCCGGCCGACAGAAGTCATCGTCGACCTGCAGGTGAAACAGGACGGAATTATTCCGGCCGCGGAGATTTCAGACGACCCGAACGTTGCCCCGGCAGACGTTGTTAAGCCTGGCGATGTGATTGACGTGTTTGTTGTCCGTGTGAACGATGCGGACGGAAACATTATGCTTTCCAAAAGAAAGCTCGACTCCATCCAGACTTGGGACGATGTTGTTAAGGCACATGAGGACGGCGCGGTTCTGGAAGGTAAGGTTACCGCGATTGTCAAGGGCGGTATGATTGCGATGTACAAGGGCGTGAAGGTATTTATCCCGGCATCCCTCGCAAGCGATCGCTTCCTGTCCGATTTAAGCGTGCTGTCCGGTCAGAATGTTGCGTTTAAGGTTATTGACATCAACGAAAAGAGACGGCGCGTTGTCGGTTCTGTCAAAGCGGTTCTCGCGGAGCAGAAGGCAGCGCTGGAAAAGGTCTTCTGGGAAGGCGCGGCAGTTGGCAACCGTTATACTGGCGTCGTAAAGTCTCTCACCAATTTCGGTGCATTTGTTGACATTGGCGGCGTAGACGGCCTGGTTCACATCTCCGAACTGTCTTGGAGCAGAATCAAACATCCTTCCGAAGTTGTTAGCGTCGGCGATTCAATTGACGTCTATATTAAAGACATTAATGAAGAAACCAAAAAGATTTCTCTCGGCTTTAAGAAGGCGGAGGAAAATCCGTGGGTTATCGCGCATGAAAAGCTGAACGAAGGCGACGTAATTAAGGTAAAAATCGTTAGAATGATGCCGTTTGGCGCATTTGCAGAAATTATCCCGGGCATTGACGGTTTGATTCATATTTCTCAGATTGCGAATAAGAGAATTGCAAAACCGCAGGATGAACTGGAAATCGGCCAGGAGGTTGATGCGCAGATTACAGAAATCGACTGGGTCAATAAGAAAATTGGCCTGAGCATCCGTGCACTGCTTCCGGAGGAAGCCCCGGCTGAAGAGCCTGCTGCTGAAGAAGCAAAGGAAGAAGAGGCAGATACGGTGCATAAAGAGGAACTGGGCGCTACCATCGGCGAAGCACTCGATATTAAAATTGAGGAGCCTGCTGTGGAAGAAGCGGTTGAAGAAGCAAAAGAGGAAACCGCGGAAGCTCCGTCAGAAGAATAGTATCAGATTTATTAATAGCCGGACGCTCGTCGTCCGGCTGTTTTTTATCAAAAAAGAAGCCCCTTGTCCCGTTATGGCAGAGGCTTCTGATTTTTTAACTAAACATATTTAACATGCGGAGCTTTCCGCCCGGCTGTCACAAATTCCGGTTACTGACTCGTCTCAATCAGAAACCCTCTTGTACACCAGCGGAAGACCGCGTTTGTGCTCTGTGCGGCCATGCACTGCGGTAATTTTCCTGATGGCCTGTTCATCTCCGGTTCCATGCAGGATATATTCATCGATCTGGCTATACTTCACGCCCATTTCCGCTTCATCAGTCTGTCCTTCGAACAAGCCGGCAGACGGCGCCTTTTGAATGATGTTTTCCGGCGCTTTCAGAAATTCCAGGAATTCATAAATTTCACCAACGGTCAAATCGGAAATCGGGTTGACGTCATACGCACCGTCCCCCCATTTCGTAAAGTAGCCCATATAGGCCTCGCTCCGGTTCCCCGTCCCGGCAACCAGCGCTCCCCTGCTCTGTGCGATGGCATAAAGCGTAGTCATTCTCAGGCGTGGAGCGATATTGCTCTTCGCAGTATCGGTAATTTCTGCGGCCTTTTCCATCTGTGTGCAGATGGAGGTCTTGACGTCGCTCAAATCGACCGTTATGGTGTCGATGTGATACTGCTCCGCGACAGCCATCGCATCCTGCATATCCTCCTCAAAATTCCGTTTGGACTGGCACGGCATCATGACACCAAGCACGTTATCTGTCACCATAGAACACAATATTCCGACAAGAACGCTGTCTTTTCCGCCGCTGTTGCCGTAAACAAATCCTTTCGCTCCGGAATTTTCCAGAACCTCTCGCAAAAAGCGTATTCTGTTTTTTAATTCTTCTTGATAATCCCGCATTGTCCTGCTCCTTTCACCTACTTCTCATAGGTATGCAAAATTCCGTTTGCGATTTCTCCGCGTGTCGTGCGCAGATCCATCGCCTGCTTTTCTATGTACCGGTGCGCCTGCGCCTCTGTCATGTTTAAATACTGGATAAG
>CABSKZ010000434.1 GCA_902478395.1 uncultured Eubacteriales bacterium
GAAGCAGGAAGGAAGCTACCAGCACCTGATTAACAGTTTAAAGATTGCAAAGGCTTTGGAGGCAAAGGTTGAAAAATTCGATTATGAATATCAGAAAAAATGTGTTGCCGAAAGAGATTATGAAAAGCTTGAGCTATATGTGATGGAGCTTCTGATGGGTTGCAACTAGGCAGAGGCAGGCAGCATAATAATTGAAAAAACGGAAAAGGATACTGTCACCAAAAAATAAAACTTACATATTTGCCTGGTTAATCAAAAATGTGTCCGGTATGCTTTTCCGTTTTTATATTTTGAAGGTGTAGAGAGAATAGGTGAGGATCACAGAAATGAAGTATAATCCATATGAAAATTTATTAAATGTCGTAGACCGCGCCGCGGGCTTGTTGGGGTATGAACCGAGCGAATATGAGATGCTGAAATATCCCGAACGGGAGATGAAAGTATCCATACCGGTCGAAATGGATGACGGAACCGTGAAAATTTTTGAAGGATACCGTGTGCAGCATTCCACGTCGAGAGGCCCTGCAAAAGGCGGGATTCGTTACCACCAAAATGTCGATTTGGATGAGGTGAAGGCGCTGGCGGGCTGGATGACTTTTAAATGTGCTGTCGTAGACATTCCCTATGGCGGCGCAAAAGGCGGCGTTGTGGTTGATCCGCAGACATTATCAACCAATGAGCTTCACAGGCTGACACGCAGGTTCACAACGATGATTTCTCCCATTATAGGGGAAAACCAGGATATCCCAGCGCCCGATGTGGGAACCAATCCGGAAGTCATGGGTTGGATAATGGATACGTACAGTATGCTGCGCGGGCGGTGCATCCATGGCGTCGTGACTGGCAAGCCTGTTGAAATAGGCGGCTCCCTTGGAAGAAAAGAAGCAACTGGGCGGGGTGTCATGCTGAATGCAAAGTTTATTTTAGAAAAAATGAATATTCCGGTTAAGAACACGACAGTAGCAATACAAGGCCAGGGAAATGTAGGCGGGGTGGCTGCGGAGCTGATGTATCAGGAAGGCTTCCGGGTAGTCGCGGTTAGCGATGTTTCCGGCGGTGTGTATCATCCAGACGGCCTGGATATTCCGGCGATTAGAAAGCATCTTTCAAACCGCGGGGCGACCTTGGCCACCTACAACGACGGCAAAGTAAAGCATATGACCAACGAGGAACTGCTGGAGCTTCCGGTAACATTACTTGTTCCGGCGGCGTTGGAAAATCAAATTAACGAAAACAATGCCGATAGAATTCAAGCGACAATCATCGTTGAGGGAGCGAATGGTCCTTTGGATAATGCGGCGGATCAGATTTTAGAAGAAAAAGAGGTAACGATTGTGCCGGATATTTTGGCCAATGCCGGCGGTGTTGTTGTTTCATATTTCGAATGGGTGCAGAATATCCAGTCGATGACGTGGAATGAGGAAAAGGTTAACGAAAAGCTGTACCAGATTATATCAAAAGCCTTTAAAAGTGTATGGGATATTTCAGCAGAGAAAAATGTGTCTCTTCGCACGGGCGCATATTTAATCGCCGTAAAACGTGTGATAGAAGCAATTAAACTACGTGGAATTTGGCCATAAGGATAGGTGAGATGAAATGAATATTTTAGCTGTGGGCGCTCATCCAGATGATATTGAACTGAACTGCGCGGGTACGCTTGCCAAGTATGCCTCACAGGGGCACAAGGTATTTATCGCGACGGCAACAAGCGGAAACATTGGCTCAGCCACTCTTCCTAAAGAGGAAATAGGCGCAATTCGAAAGAAGGAAGCCGCAAAAAGTGCGTCGCTAATCGGCGCGGAATATATTTGCCTCGATTATGACGACGAGCTGTTTTATGAGGATTTGTCTGTTCGCATAAACTTTATTAATATGGTAAGGCATTGCCGCCCAGATGTAATCCTGACGCATAATCCGCATGATTATAATCCCGACCATATGCTGACCAGTAAAATTATTAACGATATCGAGGTCATGATTCCGATTGCGAAAATCGAAACCAAAGAGCCTCCTTGTGAAAAGCTGCCGTCGATTTATTATTTTGAACCGGCAAAAGGCATGGGGTTTATCCCGACGGACTATGTCGATATTACAGAGCATTTTGAAACGAAGCGTCAAATGCTTTTGTGTCATGAAAGCCAGAAACAGTGGATGGCAGACAATTACGCGGGATTTTCAGCGGACGATACCTTTGTTGAGGATATGAAAATCACGGCGGCATACCGTGGAATGCAGTGCGGTGTAAAGTATGCGGAGGGATTTATTCGCTGTAACGACGCCTACAGAATGACGCCAGCGAGATTACTCCCCTAAATACGAAGCAGCAAGCGAAGAGGCTTGCTGCTTTTTCCCCGCAAACGTTCTGCTTTTCGGGAGATAGTGCACCCTGCTGAAACATGAAACGTTTTAGCCTGCTTATCTCCACAAATGTTTATCATAGCTTGGGTTTTATGTGCCGATATCGCCCTGATAGTGAGCCAAAATCGTGACTGGACTTAGAAAAACAGCGGTTTTTTGGCATATACTATAGCATGAATGGCGTTAAATCATCAGGAGAAACGAACGGTGCGAAATTGGCATATCATTTCCCTTTTTGTCAATTGAATTTTATATAGATAAAACATATAATCTTTAATTGAAGAAGATGCTTTGCGT
>CABSKZ010000435.1 GCA_902478395.1 uncultured Eubacteriales bacterium
CTATGGAACAAAGTATGAAATTATGCGAGCTTCCTGTCGGACAGTGCGCCAAAATAGAAAAAATCAACGCGGACGAGTCGATTAAAAGAAGACTTTTGGATCTTGGAATGGTACGGAATACAAAGGTGAGAACTGTGCTGAAAAGCCCGTCGGGAGACCCAAGGGCATATGAGGTGCGGGGCGCAGTTATCGCGCTTCGGGAGGACGTTTCCTCTGCAATCCAGGTCGGAGCGGCAGGGGAGGCTGGACGATGAAGGGCGCGCAGGAGGAATTACATATCGGCGAGCACGAGAAAGTTGTTGCGCTTGCCGGAAACCCAAATGTGGGAAAGAGTACGGTATTCAATTATATCACGGGCCTCAAGCAGCATACGGGAAACTGGACGGGGAAGACGGTCGTCAACGCCTACGGTCGGTATAAATTCAACGGAAACAGCTACATTATGGCCGATCTTCCCGGCACCTATTCCCTGATAGCCCAGTCCAAAGATGAGGAGGCCGCACGGGATTTCATCTGCTTCCAGCACGCGGATGCAACCATTGTCGTGATGGATGCAACTACTTTGGAACGGAACATGAACCTGGTTTCGCAGGTGTTGGAGGTGACAAGCCGGGTGGTCCTCTGCGTCAATTTAATCGACGAGGCCAAACGGAAGGGGATCCTGGTGGATACCGACAAGATGCACAAACGGCTGTCTGTGCCTGTTGTCGCTACCAACGCAAAGTCCGGTGAGGGAATCGAGGCGCTGCTGGCGGCTGTGGAACGCGTCACCGCCGAGGAGAAAAAGAGTTTACATATTCCACAGTGCGAGCCGGTGGAACAGGCACTCTCGGTTCTTACGCCGCACACCGGCTCCCGCTGGGTGAGTTTGAAGCTTTTGGAGAACGACAACGCGACCATTCAGAATATTTACCGGAATGATCCAGCGCTTCGCCAAAATGACGGCGTAAAGGATGCGCTGCGGGAAGCAAACCGCATTTTAGAGGAAGCGGGCATCAGCAACGAAATTTTCCGTGAACGTGAGGTTGAGGCATACTATCAATTCAGTGAACAGCTCATTGGCGAAGTCGTCCGCTATACCAAGGACAATTATAATGAACGAGACCGGAAAATTGACCGGATTCTGACATCGAAGGCAACCGGCATCCCTATTATGCTCGGATTTCTTGCACTGATTCTCTGGATTACGATTGTCGGCGCGAATTATCCGTCAGAGCTGTTGTCAAATCTGCTGTTTGGCCTGGAGAATAAACTAACGGCATGGCTCCTTGCGGTTCAGGCTCCAGCATGGGTCAATGGGCTGTTTGTAGAGGGTATGTACCGGACGCTTGCCTGGGTTATTTCCGTCATGCTCCCGCCGATGGCTATTTTCTTTCCGCTTTTTACACTGCTGGAAGACCTTGGTTATCTGCCGCGTATTGCGTTTAACCTTGACAAATGTTTTTGCCGTGCGCGGGCACATGGCAAACAGGCGCTAACCATGTGCATAGTTTATAAAAGGCTATATTTGAAGATATCAATAGATTACATTCTCATTTTAATTACGAAAATTCGAGCCCAAATCGATGTTCATCTGAAATTAATACCGCTGTTTATAGCTGTTAATGCAAGGCAGCCATTTCCTATTGACACCAAGTATTACCTGTTTTTTTACTTTACAATCCTGGTATAATGTAAATAACTCATCTAACAGTCATTTACAAATATACCTTTCTCCTTTCTATCAACCTTTTTAATCCGTGGTTGATTACGGTTGTGTATATTGATATTATATAAACATGTGATGTGGATTTGTATTTCAAACCTGTGGCTTTGACTACTTTACGGAGGTTCTTACCACACCTTGTTTCTTAGTAATGATTAGTTAGATGAGTCTTTGAATTCGTATCTAGTACCAGGTTTTACGGAACAAGCTCTATGGATAACACATTACATATTTTTTACGAAAGGAATGTATTATCATGATTTTAGTCGGAATTGATATTGGTAAAAACAAGCACACTTTCTCCATAATTGAGAAAGATTCCGGAGAAATACTTTCTCCTCCTTCTGATTTTGGTAATAATCAGAACGGTTTCTTGTTTCTCATCAAAAAATTAGGCAGCTATGCTAAATCGGAACTTCTTATCGGCATGGAAGATACAGGGCATTATCATTTTGCCTTACTTAAATATCTTCTTGATGAACGATATACTGTTGCTCTGATTAACCCTACAACTACTGACCTTACAAGAAAAATCCAGGGTGGTATCACAAAAAACGATCCTCTCGATTCTCTCACTATCTGTGATGTAATCGCCTCTAATCAGCGTAAGAAACCATATCGCATTACAAAAGTGAACCGCTTTGAACTCTATGAGCAAAAGCAACTGACTCGTCATCATCATAATCTGAAAGAGGAGTTAAATATTTATAAAAACCGTCTTCAGAAATGCATTGACATTGTTTTCCCTGAATTCAACTCCCTGTTCAATTCTAAATACGGGATTGTATACATGAATATTTTAAAAACATTCTCTTCTGCCGAATCCGTTGCAAATGCTGACATCCGCAGTATTCGTAAATGTTTTGAGTTTAAAAGACAAGGAAAACGGATTTCCCTTTCTGCCGAGCCTGTCTCTTATACACATCTGACGCTGCCGACGA
>CABSKZ010000436.1 GCA_902478395.1 uncultured Eubacteriales bacterium
GCTCCTCACGCTGTACGCGAAGCGTCACAAAGGCAAAGAAACCGAGGCCTTTGTGACGCTTCGCGTACAGCGTGAGGAGCAGATAGCCGAGGCCACTATCCATTCCGGCAGCCTGATTGTCCGGGTGGAAGAATCTACTGACGACATGTATGTTTCTATAGATAACGCCGCAGACGTTTTGGAGCGCCAGCTGAGAAAACACAAAACCCGCATTGAAAAGAAGCTGAAGAAGGAAACGTTTGAGGCGGGCGCTTTAACGGCCATTCCGTTCGAAGAGAATGTAGAGGAAGAAAAGGAATTCAAAATCGTCCGTACCAAACGGTTCTCCATAAAACCGATGAGCACGGAGGAAGCAATTCTCCAAATGAATCTGCTCGACCACCAGTTTTTCATTTTCAACAATGCGGATACGGACGAGCCAAATGTCGTCTATAAAAGGAAAAATGGCGATTATGGACTAATTGAACTTGCTTAAACCAATAAAAATACGCGGGCATCCGGAGGTTCCGGACGCCCGTTTTTTCGCCTATTTCTTCCGGAAATGCTCGTTGGCCTGCATCTGGGTGTTCAATGCAATTTTTGAAAATCCCTACGCTGCACGAATACAGCTGCAAACACGCTTCATTCCCAATCTCCGCATTGACAAACCGCGCTGTACAGTATATAATAATCCCTGACCAGAAGGAAGGTGTTTTCGTTGGAAAAGAAGGATTCCATTAAAAATATTGCGCTCAATAAAAAGGCCCGCCATGATTTTTTTATTGAGGAAACACTTGAAGCAGGAATTGCGCTTTCCGGAACAGAGGTAAAGTCCGTCCGAAACGGAAATGTGAATTTAAAGGACAGCTACATCTCCATAAGTACCGGAGAGGCCTATGTGAAAGGAATGCACATCAGCCCATATGAACAGGGCAATATCTTTAATAAGGACCCGCTGCGGGACCGGAAGCTGTTGCTCCATAAAAAAGAAATCAGCCGTCTCATCGGCATCATCAAACAGCAGGGGATGTCCCTGATTCCATTGTCTCTCTATCTCAAGGGCAGCCTTGTGAAAATGCAGATTGGCTTGGCACGCGGCAAAAAGAACTATGATAAGCGTGACGATATTGCCAAACGAGATGCAAAGCGGAATATGGAACGCGCCATGAAAGAACGCGGCAGATGAAAACGTCCGCTATGACGTTTAATAAAACAGCGGCATAACTGATTTATGACGGTCCAAACAGGCTCTTTTACCGGTCTGTTTGCCTCTAAAACAAAAATAATACGCTTTAAGATTGTAGGTGCAACTAAAATAAGTAAACGCCGACAATTTTGAGTCTATATCAAAGAGGACCTGTTGACAAAATAAAAATTTTATCAACAGGTCCAACACGGGAAACCTCCACTTCCGAAGCAGCCCCACAATTTGTGATGAATTTGCAAACTATCTGTGTTGCGTCTTTGTGGTGTTTATTTCATTTCCGTTTTCAAAGTAATACAATTCGTCGCGCTATCAAATTCGGTTATGATATGAAATTCATTTGCGATTGCTTCCATCGGCACATACAAGGTGTTATTAACAAATCTTGCGCACACCTCAAGTGGAATCCAAAAACCTTCTGCTTGATTTTTACGCATACCGATTATGTTCGGTATAATCTCTAAAACTGTGGAATTTTTGCTGACAGTGGCAACATACCGTGTTTCGTCAAACTGAACGTCACAATCGATCAAACCAAAAACATCGAGCGGCACAAGTATTTTTTCTTTAAAAATTGCATATTCGACATTGTAAATTTTTTCTTTTTCATTTATGTAAAGTTTGGCTTCGTCCTTTTTTATATCATTTACCAGTTCCGAAACCATAAGGTCATCATATATTGCGGGGCACTCGTAGACTTTTCCGTCAGTTGTCTTTTCCGTTCCGGAGGTATATGTTATATCAGGATATAGTTCAAAGGATTTTTCCAAATCGCCCTCTTTATAAAGATATTGCGAGGCAAATTCTTTTGATAATTTGCTAATGTTATCGCGGGAGCCGTCAAACTTCTGAAAACCGTTTCGGAGTGTGATAAGGTCAAGACCTTTTTGTCCGTTCATAACAACATACTCGTAAGCTTCCGGATTCTTATCATTGGTTTTTTCTTTCATCAGAGGTATATCAAGGGCATTGTAAATGATAACGCCTGCATCATTCCTTGTCGCAGGAACATTGATACTGAACTGCATGTTTTCCGTTAGTCCTGTCTGTGCTGCAACAGCTGTATAGCCGGCAGGAAAACCTCCCTTTGTGTCAGCCATAGGCTGGTAGCCTATCAAACAGACTGCCATTTTTACAAATTCCTCGTTTGTAACACTGTTTTCAGGATGAAAATTGCCGTTCTCATCCCCATGAACAATGCCTTTCGCTTTAGCGGCTGCTATGTATTTATATGCCCAATGGCTTTCCGGCACATCGGGAAACGCATTTGTTTCTGTGAGCTGTGTTCCTATGTTTCCGGCAACGCAAATCATTTTTATTGCTTCAGCCCTTGTGATTGTATCATTTAACCTCAAATCACCCCCTGGGTCACCTGTTATAATACCTAGATTCGATAAATCGTTTTTTTGTTCCTCTGTAATGGTGCCATTTGCAAATGCGGAAACAGACAGTAAATTG
>CABSKZ010000437.1 GCA_902478395.1 uncultured Eubacteriales bacterium
ATTGAAAACCCATTTGCCATTCATTGAAACATCATTGTAAAGCTCGATCCAATTTTTATCACTGAATTGATCCACATGTGAAACCTCTCCATTGGAAGATATCACAATTTTTTGATTTGCGTTAAAAACATAAATATCCACAATATTATTGTTAATTTTTGCAAGATTTGATATAACATCCTGAACTTGGTTCGTAAGTACAATATATTCCGAATCAATATTAATATCGTCATTGTATTCTAAAAAATGTTCGATACTTTTTTCCATGGAAAGCCAAAGAACGGAATTATCAATTTGCTGCAAACTATTGTCTATAATTTGGGAGGCTCGATTAAACATGTGAATATTTGACGTACTTACAACTTTTTTTAATGTGATGTCGGCAACGGAATATAGCGGGACAACTGCTATTGTTAAAATAACAGTTGACAGCACAATATACGAAACTATCAGCCTGATATAAGTCGACCTATATTTTTGCTTTTTCAATGTTAACCCTCTCCAAACATCGCAACAATATGAATCAAAGCAGCATTGCACTCATTTCATCCAGCATTGCTGCAATATTTTCTAACGGCGTATCAGGCATGATACCATTTCCCGCAGCAAAAAGCAGTCCACCTTCAGAAGCATATAAAATTTGTGTCATCTCCCGCACGGTACTGCGCACCTGTTCCGGCGTCCCTTCCGGAAGAATGTGCTGAACATCAAAGCCGGCAAGAAAAGTGATTTTTCCCCGAAACAGTTCGGCAGTTTTCTCCAAATCCATACATCCAGCCTGAATCGGGTGAAATACATCAAGCCCCGCTTCTATCAGCTCCGGCAAAAGCAACGTATTGTCTCCACAGGAGTGCAAAAAAACATGCATCCCCCTCTTGTGCGCATATGAGATGAATTCCTGGTACAGCGGTACATACAGCTCTTTAAAAACAGCTGGGGACATCATCGGTCCAGCCTGATGGCCCAAGTCATCGGAGCTAAAAATCCCATCTACTCCTAAGGCGGCATACCTGTCAATTATTTTCTTATAATATTCCACCAAATGGAATCCCAATTTTTTTAGCCCGTCCATGTTATCATAATAATCCATCATTAAATTTTCCATACCGCGGATCCCCCAAAAACGCTCGTGGAACAAATGCCAGAAATGGCCTAACACATATCTATCCTGGCTGTTTCGAACCTTTAATTCCACATCATCAAACGTCCCTGGTTCGTTTGGGTCTGGAAAATCTGCCAATAACAAATCCAGTTCGTCCCAATCAGGAAGCAGCACACAACGTTTACCAATACTGTGGCGTTCCATATCGGAATAATCATTCCGATAACCCTAACGGTATGAAGCGTTGCGATTGGGCGACTGCTCTTCTCCAGGCGTCTGGTACGGGGCTAAAACAATATCGTCTGGATATTTATTCTCCAGTTCTGTCAATTTTTCTCCATATTTTTCTTTCAGCCCATTTCCCCACCATTTATGATGCACAAGTGGTATTTTTGCTTTCTGACCCGTTCGTTCTATTGCTTGAATTACTTGTGTTCGCGTAAGCGGTTCTCTTATCATAAGTTTCCTCCGGTTAACATCAATATCTTTTTTATTCATGCGCATTCTTTTCTGCAATTTTTAAAATTGTTTCTGCTTCTTCTCTGTCTGAGAGCCCCACCACATTCATAAACAAACCCTTATGCGATAATTCCTGCGTCAGAGAATCGACTTCGCCAGGCTCCGGAAACAGCACCAAGGATTTTCCTGCCTTCTGTATTTTCTGGAGCACCGGAATAAAACAGCTCGTTTTCGGTTGACCCGCAACCGGTGTCCACTGGATTGCGTCTACCGCACCACATGAAAGTATGAAGTCGAGATGGCGAATCTGTTCCTCTCCATCCAAATGATAAATTACGAAATCAGGCCAATTTTTGTGCAATTCTAAATCTGGCAGCATAAATTCTTCAAAAATATCAGTAGAAACCATGACAGAAAGATCGCATTGCACCTGAATTTGCTTCTTTTCACAATAAACGCCCATCCAGTTGTTCACTGTAGCTTTTTGCGCCGGATAAAGAATATCATAAAATTTATTATTTGTATATCTTAATGCTTTTGCAATATTGTCCGCTGCCTGTTTCACCAGTTCAGGTTCCGTTAAAAAATCCATTAAGAGCTCACTGTTTCCTCTAAGTGAGGCCAACGCATCAATGCAGCCACAATTATCCATGTTTCCCACCAAAAAACGGTCTTTTGCATTGCTGCACAAATCATGAAGCATCTGGCAATGACGCAAGAAAAGAGGATTATCCTCATGAAAAATGATAGGTTGATCTGCCAGGTTCTTGATAAAGGGATGGACCCAGACCGTGCGCTCCCGATACTCATACGCCGCGCCTTCTATATAACAGCAATGTCCAGCCGCGGCAAACGGAATCCGCAGGGACGCAAAAGCGTCCCCCCAAAAATCCGTACGATTAAAACGTTCTACATTTCTTTTAAGAATAAACTCCGGATCATTATAAAAGTCGTAAAGGTCTTTTGCTTGTAGCGCGGCCGGAATCTCGCATATGCCATCTTTTGGCGATTGCACATGCATAACAGCCCTGTCAATCATATCGTGTGCCCAAAACGCAGCATAACGTTCCTT
>CABSKZ010000438.1 GCA_902478395.1 uncultured Eubacteriales bacterium
GAAAGCAACCGCACCATTTTGAACGCACTGCTCTCCGACCCAGAGCTGCCCGGCCTGCTGGATACCATTGCCATGCTGCGGGCCTCCGTCTCTCCGGCAGACGGACAGCCACACGCGCCGGAAGCGCTTGCCCGCATCGCGCAGCTCACGCAGGAACTGGAACAGTGCGGCGACCGCTATGTGCTCTCCGGCCGGGAATACCAAGATTTTCTGAGCCAGTCCGCCGGAAATCAATTCGCCGCGCTTGTGCAGCGGCTGGCGCAGCCGGGCGAATAACTGACCGGCCCAGTCCGCAGGCCTTGCGGCGGCAGGAAGCCGTACCGCCTATATTTCAAAAAATTTTTCCGCTCCCGCCGCAGCACCCGTCCACAAGCCCCAGCGCCCATCCGTCACAGGCGGCGCCGCGTATCGACCATGCTCCGAATGGGAAACGGGCCAGCCAATTTTGCTATATTTCTTGTAGAAAAAATTTCGCCCTCCCGTCAAATTTGTCTTGCCTGCCCTCTCCGGCATTGGCAGGACAAGGCTGGCCGGAGGGATTTTTGGTTGGAAACGGAAATTCTCTTTTTTTCAGCTAGCCATACGGCTTCCAATAGTATATGTAAGGTCTAACCCTGCCCGTCCGATTGCTTTTGAACGTCGTCCGCAGACTCCTCCGGTTTCGTCTGCCTGTTTGGAAACAGCTCCTCAACCGGGGTATCCAGCACTTTCGCAATTCGAATTGCCGTAGATATAGGCGGTTCACGCCTTCCAGACTCATACATGTAATAGCTCATTCGGGAGATTCCCAATTTACGGGCAATAGCAGTCTGTGTCATACCTTGTTCTTTCCGCGTTACTTTCAGCTTACAGTTTTCCATGACGGTTTTCCTTTCTTTTAGATTCCCTGCTTCAAATGGAGCTGCTATCCCATAACGAAGTGCACCATTGTTACATGATTACTTTACAAAGAATAGTTCATAATATTAATTTCCCCATATATCCCTTGTGGATCGAAAAAACGCGCGCGGACATTCTCTGTCCGCGCGCGTTAACCTTCTATTCCGTTTCAGCGGCTGTTCTGATAGTCCAGAAGCACCGACCGGAGCTTAGATGCGTGAAGCCCTTCGTCCTCGGCAAACTCCAAAAACAGTTGTTTCACGTCCTCATCCCCCTCAATCCGTTTTGCATACATTTCATAATCGCGCGTCAGCTCCATCGAGTTTTCCCAGGCGCGCAGCAAACGGTCGTACGTCGTTATCGCAACTTCATTGTTTTGTTCCATAGCGTCCTCCATCATCTTCGTTTTCTCGGTTCCATACCCCGCCGCAAACAGGCTGACTGGCGCAGCTTCCGCAGGGATGGCAGGCGGCGGGACATCCTGCCAATCGTTATGTTATGTCATAAGCGCGGGCCGCGGCTTGCTGCAATCCAGTTCAATCCATGCAATGGTCAAAGCCAGCTTTGGCTTGTTCCTCCATAATTCTATGCCTGCAAAATATGCGGCAGCGCTGCAAGCAAACAATTTGAACGCTTGCTTGCATAATGATTCCATGTTCTGGCTACAGCGCCGCCGCTCATCAGAACCTTTACGGTTATTATTTCATCTTGCAGCGCAATTTATGCGGCCGTCATAAAATTACGCAAAGGCTTCCGCTGTTTTATAACGCCGATAGTCCGCACAAAGCAGCGCCGCGCTGCATATACTGTTTTTATGCGGACGATTTCTGAAATTGAATAGACGAACCCGCAATTTTTTGCTATAATAAAAGCAACGGAACAAACACCAAGCGGAATGAAACGGCCGTGTGAAACCATACCAAATCCTTTGGATTGATGGCATCACAAGATTTATTTGGAAGCTTTGTCTTCGCAAAGCTGCTTTCATAAGGAAAAGCGGCGGCGATAAAAACCGGTTCCGCTTGTCTCCGGGCCAGTTTCCGCGCCGGCGGAGAGGAACCGCCCACAGGCCGCTTTTTTCAAAATCAAAATGAATTTGTTATATGAAAAGTTGGAGGACTGTCATGAAAAGCGGAATGAGAAAACCAAGCCTGAAAAAATCCATTTCCGCCCGAACCACCGGTGCGATGAAACGGAAGGTGAAAAAAGCCGTTATTCCCGGCTATGGAAAAAAAGGCATGGGTTGGCTTAAAAATCCAAAAAAGGCCCTGTACAATAAGGTTTACCGTAAGACCACCTTTGGTCTGGGCGATATTCTGAAAAAAATATTTCATTAAATCCCGCTTCGGGAACGGAAATCGCACCCGCCGGACGGAGGATAGCGTATGTTCTCCCATGCCCCTGGACCCCGTTTGACAATGTGCGTCATTATTTCGTTTAACTTTTAATTCTACATGCTCTAGAGGCATATCCCATGTCGCTATCAAAAATATGAGGAGAAGGCGGTTTCCCGCGAACAAGCGCGAGGCCATTCTGCTCAGGCTATATTAAGTATGTGGCAATACCCTATCTTCCAACATACTCCCAAGGCATAACCCATGCCGCTATCAAAAATATGAGGAGAAGGCGGGTTCCCGCGAACAAGCGCGAGACCATTCTGCTCAGGTTATACTTAGTATGTGGCAGGAAGGGGATATACAAGGGGTGTCCCCTTGTATGACTTTTTCCCTCTTTTTCTTCACAGAAAAAGAGG
>CABSKZ010000439.1 GCA_902478395.1 uncultured Eubacteriales bacterium
ATAGTATATAATATAAACTATCAGGAAAAGGAGGAACACAGATGAGTGAACAATCTTACAGCGCGCCGGCAAAGTGTCCTGTATGCAACCGTGACCTGACCATTACGAAACTCTCCTGCGCGTCGTGCGGGAGCGAGATTATCGGCCAGTTTGGCCAAAACAAATTTTCGCTGCTCGGCGAAAAAGATGTCCGGTTTATCGAGGTATTTGTCCGGTGCAGAGGCAATATCAAAGATGTAGAACGCGAATTAGGCGTCTCCTACCCCACCGTGCGCTCCATGCTGGACCATGTGATTGAACAGATAAATTTAATTGAGGGCAGGCAGACAAGCCGGCAGGCAACACAAAGCAAGGCGGAAATTCTGGATATGCTGGAAAACGGACAAATTACGCCGGAAGAGGCGATACAATTAATAAAAGGACTGGGAGGAAAGGAAAATGGCTGATAAAAATGAACGGAAACGCATTCTGCAAATGGTAAAAGACGGAACCATGACGCTCGACGAGGCTGCCGAGCTGCTGGACGCGTTCGACGAGGCGGATTCATCCCTTGTGCAAAGCCTTGCACCGATTGAAAAAAAGAAACCGAAATACAAATTTCTGCGCGTGGAGGTTGACGCCGCAGAGGACCCTGGGAGCAAGAAGGGAAATGCCAAGGTGCGGGTGAACATCCCGCTGTCTCTCGCGAAATCCGGATTGTCGCTGGCACAGAAATTCATTCCGAAAGACGCGCAGGCCACCATGGCGGAAAATAATGTTTCTGTGGAAGACATCATGGAAATTTTGGAGCATCTGGACGATTTTGAGGACGGCGACATCGTCAACATCGATGCGGCGGACAATAACGGTCAAGACTGCGCAAAGGTAAGGATTTACCTTGAGTAGGCGGCGCGCGTCTTTTCTGGTCGTGAAAATCCGCGCGGAACGGGTGCGCTTCACGTTTCCGTTTTACATTCCCCTGCTCTACTTGTTTTGCCCGCTTGTGCCGCACATCGTGAAACGCATAAACCCGGAGCTTTCTGCGCCGCCGGAGCTATCTGCACAGGTGCGCGGTTTATTGCGCGAACTTCGCTCTTTCGGACGCTTCCAGCTTGTAGATGTGGACGCGCAGGATGAAAATGATAAGGTGATTGTGAAAGTATCGCTGTGGTAACAAAATCCCTGCTGCATGTGAACGCATACGGCAGGGATTTCGTGTATACAGACCCCGTATCGGGTGTTTGCGGTTAGGGGTTCAAGTGCCATTTTCGCTGACGGAACGTTTTCATCCGATGGGAAAAACCTCTCTCAGCAATCCCGTTTTTCATGGTGATAACAACATTTCATAAAAACACTTTCGCACAATATGCGTCCCCTTTACGGTAAAAGCGGAATGAAAAGCGTTTCACCCTTGCGGCATGGGCAGTGCTCTCCATGTACGGAAAGATTTATGGCACAAAGGAAAGGCGGGGTTGTCATTCGTTAAAATTTGATTAAAATTTTTTAAACTTATTGATTTTTTCTTTTTTATAGGATATACTAGACAAAAACAAGGTTAGTCTTAACTAAATTTATGAATGGAGATGATGTTATGAAGAAAAAAATTTCTGTTTTAACCGCGTGTGTGCTTGTGGCTGCCAGTTTAACAATTGGCGCTTCTGCCGTAGGTGTTATTCAGTATGTTCAGTCTGAACTGCGCCCGGATTTCTCGATTGTCATAGACGGAAAAGAGCAAATATTTAAAAATGCTCAGGGAGACACCGTGTACCCTCTGCTATATGACGGGACTACATATCTCCCGGTCCGCGCGATTGGCAACATGATGGGAAAAACGGTTTACTGGTATGAAAACGAAAAAAGAATTGAACTGAAAGATAAAAATACAACCGTCACAGATGCCGACGTCATCGTGACAGAAGACTCTGCGGCACTCGAACCCCATTCCGGTGAGATTTCATTCGAGCAGGCCAAGGAAATCGCAGTCAAGAAAGCCGGATTTACCGTTTCCGAAGTAACCTTTACCAAGACGCGGCTGGAAAACGACGACGGCGTTCGGCAATATGACTTGGAGTTTTGGAAGGACGGCATCGAATATTCGGCAGAGCTCCGCGCTTCTGACGGCACAGTTCTTTCTTGGGATGTGGACCGGGAACATTCTCCGGCAAATGGCCAGAACGCTACAGAGGGCGACATCGGGCTGGAACGCGCCAAGGAAATCGCTTTGGATAAAGCTGGACTGGCGGCGTCCGACGTGACATTTACCGAGGCTTCTTACGAGGTTGACGATGGCTTGCATGTATATGAAATTGAATTCCGGCAAGGAACGGTTGAATACTCCGCCAAAATCGGCGCTTCCGACGGTGCAATTCTTTCCTGGGAAATCGATCGGGACTGATGAACCCAACACAAACTGATGGCGACACACTTTTAATCATGAAAAGAAATACCTCCATCCGCCGCTTAACGGATGGAGGTATTTCTTATGCCAAAAGGCTTCCCGCGGCGAAATTGCCGCGAAAAGCCTTATCAGGTTCAGCCAAATACATGTTGAATCGCTTCCAGATATCCGTAACCGTTTTTTGTGTCCGGCTCCAGATAGCTGCCCTCTGTCCACTCGTTCCATGCGTTGATGGTCAGAATCTTTGGATT
>CABSKZ010000440.1 GCA_902478395.1 uncultured Eubacteriales bacterium
CAGTTTGTTTAAAAATCCATTTATTAAAAAGCAGGATAAAAGGAAGCTTTTGATTGTTGGGGCTGGCGCGGCTGGAAATTTAGTTGTGAAAGATATTTTAAAAGGAAATGAAAGAATTTATGAGATTGTTGGACTGATTGATGACGATACCGCAAAGCATGGCTGTAAGATATCGGGCGTCAAGGTTCTGGGCGGTAGGGAGGTTATTCCCCAAGTCTGTGAAGATAGAAATGTCGATATTATTTTGTTCGCAATTCCTTCGGCTGATGGGAAAGAGAAAAAGGAAATTCTTGAACTTTGCAGCAGTACAAGATGTAAAGTCAGAGTACTTCCGAGCGTCAACGATTTGATTATGACGAAACCCATGATGGCAAATTTTCGGGATGTTGACATATCCGACCTCTTGTTTCGGGAGCCAATTAGGCTGGATAACCATGAAATCAGTCAATACATACAAAATGAGGTTGTTCTGGTCACTGGGGGCGGTGGCTCGATAGGCTCAGAACTATGCAAACAGATTGCGAAGTTTAATCCAAGACAGCTTGTGATTTTAGATATTTATGAAAACAATGTTTATGATATTGTAAATGAGCTTGGTTTTAGCTATTCGGATTTGGATGTTAGGGCGGTGATTGCCAGCGTTCGGGACAGGACGCGTTTGGATGATGTATTTCGCATACATCGTCCGTCGGTTGTTTTTCACGCCGCTGCGCACAAGCATGTTCCCTTGATGGAGGATAATCCGGGAGAAGCGATTAAGAATAATGTTTTTGGCACCATGAATGCGGCGGAGTGTGCTGACAAATATGGCGTCAAGAAATTCATATTAATTTCTACGGATAAAGCAGTTAATCCTACAAATATTATGGGTGCTACCAAAAGAATGTGTGAGATGGTGATTCAGGGAATCAACGAAACCAGTGAGACGGACTTTGTTGCAGTTCGTTTTGGAAATGTCTTAGGGAGCAATGGTTCGGTAATTCCGTTATTTAAGAACCAAATAGCAAAGGGCGGCCCGATCACGGTTACACACAGAAATATCACACGGTTTTTCATGACTATCCCGGAGGCGGCACAGTTGGTTCTTCAGGCTGCTGCTTACGCGGCTGGCGGTGAGATTTTCGTGTTGGATATGGGCCAGCCTGTAAAGATTTATGATTTGGCACGCAACTTGATTAAGCTGTCCGGACTGGAGCCGGATAAAGATATTGAGATACAAATTACAGGTCTTAGACCTGGAGAAAAATTATATGAGGAACTTTTAATGCAGGAAGAAGGTCTAAGAAATACGAGAAATAAAAAAATATTTGTTGCAAGGCCATGCGATATCGATTATAAACAGCTGAAAAGAAGCTTTGAAGCGCTTTCAGAAGTAATTAATGAAGAAAACATAGTTTTGGTAAAAAAGGTTGTCAGTAATTTGGTACCTACCTATGTCACGAATTATTCAGAAAAAATTGCGGAATATGATAATTCGAAACCACTGGAAGGTACAGCTTAAAAGGCAAGATGATTTCCCGTGGCGACTGGCAGAAAGGAGCGTTTGGGTTGCGTTGAAGAAAAAAACGAAGAAACGATTGTGGATTGCGTTAATCATTATAGTAGTCATTATAGCAGGCGTTTTGATAGCTGGGTATGTTGCGGTAAATACCATGTTTTCTGTTTTTACAGACTCTTTGTCACATTCGTCGATTTCATTAACATTGCCAGACGATTCTGCGGGCGGTGGAAAGACGGGAGACAACAATGTTTCGCCTGACAGCGGAAGCCCGGCTGAGCAGGCAGAAAATGCGGGAGAGACTGCATCTCCCGGAGAAGAAGGCGGAGATAAGCCGAGTGATAATTCATCGGGTAAGGCAAGCTCGAAGCTTGAGGTATCTGGCGAAAAGCTTAAGGAATTAGAAAAGAAGGTTTCCTTCTCTGACAAAATATCTGTTATGGCGATTCTCAGCAGAAACCTCTCCGCTTCTGATTACACCGAACTTGTTCAAATGGCGAACGGCGGGGTAACGCAGGGGGAGATTGAACGGGCAAAAGATATTTTGAGAGAAAAGCTCAATGTCGATGCAAAAGTGGAGATATTGAACTATTATAATAAATATGTGCATCTTTTAAATTAAAATAAATTAAATCAATCAAAATACGAAGGAGTGTTGGGAATGAAAAAAGTAATCAGTTCTATTCTGGTTATCGCTATGCTGTTTACGTGTGGGCTTTCGAATTTTGCGGCTCTGGCTGCTGATAAGCCGAACGTAAACGTGGCAATCACGAAGGAAAACCTGAATAAAATCGTGGAAGTCATCGCGAACAGTTTTCCGGGGAACACGAGCCAGGCGCAGGCGGCATATGGAGAGATTAACACATATATGCAGACGAATGGGGGAATAGATTACCTCATAAGTCTGGTAGAGAACCCATCAAAAGCGCCGAGCGTGGTAAAACCGATATTCGACAAGATCGGTACACAGCTGACAACGTATAAGAATGAAACGATATTTATATTGGAAAGCATCAAAGCTATTCCGGTGGGCGACAGAGTGGCAGCTCTTGAGCGGTTTGCGAAACGTGACACGGACAGCATTACATACAATACGGCGGGCGAGGCAGCCCTGGATGC
>CABSKZ010000441.1 GCA_902478395.1 uncultured Eubacteriales bacterium
TACACAGTCCAGGAAAATCCGGTTTCAATATTACGAATATAACGAAAAAAGAGAAAAGGTTTTAAAGCATAACGGATATACATATACGGTCAGTCCTTATGCCGCCGTGTGGAATGATGACAGGTATTATTTGGTGGGGTATTGTGAAAAGCATAAGGATATAACGGTTTTCCGAATAGACAGATTAGCGAATATATCCATTATGGAAAGCATTGCAATACCGTGTCCGAAAGATTTTGTGCTGAAAGACTTTATAGCTCAAACCTTTAAAATGTTCAGCGGAGAACTTGAGACCGTTACGCTGAAATGTAAAAACAAACATATGAAAGCAATAATAGATAAGTTCGGCGATGATATAGAAACACATAGCTGTGATAAACATTTTTTCACTGTAAAGATAAATGTCGAGCTGAGTCCTACGTTTTATGCTTGGGTATTTCAGTATCGGGGTGAAATATGTATACAATCTCCACAAGAAGCAGTTGACCGATTTGTGCAAATGGGAGAAAGTGTGTTCAAGGTGCATAAGTAATTGTGCACCTCTTTTTTTATCTATTGACATCAAATTCAATAGGAGTTATAATATATGCATAACGAAATGAATATTACAGTTAGAGAGGCATATAAAAATGCGTCACAAGAATCCCGAATATTTCAAAAGAATTATAGCTTTTATAGACGATTATACGGCAAATTACGGCTCATCGCCAAGCATAAAGGAAATATCAGTCGGTACAGAACTGTCTGACGCTACCATTTGCCGCTATATGCAGGAAATGAAAGCAAACGGAGAACTGGACTATGGCGGCCATCGCAGTATTGTTACAAAACGCCGGAAGCAAACGCTTTCCGAAACTGTAGAAATTCCTGTTCTTGGTTCAATCTCCTGCGGCCTTCCGAAGTTCGCAGAAGAAAATATCGAAGAATACGTAAGACTTCCGGTTTCTTTGTTTGGCAGAGGCGACTTTTTTCTTCTCAGAGCCAACGGCGATTCCATGATTGAGGCAGGGATAGATTACGGTGATCTGGTGCTTATCCGACAGCAGAACTGTGCTGAACCCGGCGATATAGTGGTCGCTCTTATTGATGATGAAGCTACGCTTAAGCGTTTTTACCCGGAAAATCACAGAATACGTCTTCATCCCGAAAACAGCGAAATGGATGATATCTACGTGGATAACTGTATCATTCAGGGCGTCGCTGTAAATGTCATAAAAAATCTTTAATAAGAATATGGAGATAAGAATGAAAATATATAAAACTGCAGGGGAAGATGAACCGGGCGGTATGAACGTATTCGCTCGTCTTCAACGCTGGCATTGTCCGAACTGCGGAGAAATAGCAGCGGGATATCCTAACAAAAGCAATATTACCAGAGTTGAATGCAAACGCTGTCATATAACAATGCTGAGAAAGCAAAAAGGCAGGCATCACGATATTATCGAGATATTTGAAAATATCAGCGAATATTAAAACAAAATACGGTGTGTAGACGGTAAGGTCGGGCTGAAACAGCGCTGCGTGTAAATCCTTTATCAGGGTCACATACTTTGATCACCGATTGGTTTATCCAAACCTATTGACTAATGTCAATTAACATGAGAGGCCGTCGGCAGGATAGATTCCGAAAGGAGTTTGTCTTGTCGACGGCTTTTTTTATTAGATCAATATTCAACGCCTGATATGCATTAGGGCTGAGGATACAAAATATGGTCGTTTTGCAAAATGCAAAGCAGCATATTCAGTACCCTTTCTTTAGTGCGCCTTTTTTCAGGCAAAATGGAGTCTGTGTGCTGAATGCAGACTCCGTTTTTTGTGTCCTTATACCGAAGTATCGGGAGAAAGGACAATTATGTTTTATACAGTAAAGTGGCTGTGTATAACCGCTAAATATCCGTAAGCCTTCGTTTTGATTCAAACAAGAAAAATCAAAACGGAGGACTTACAATGAAAACAAAATATTTTGAATACAACAGAAACGGCGGAAGCGAAAAATATTCCGAATTTACAGAGGAAGAATACCTCAAAGCCAAGGAAGATGAAAACCGCTGGTTTATCAGCTTCGGCGACAGCGTTCTGGAATGTGAGGAAAGCCAGTATACGGATCACTTTTCCAAAAAGGATCACGATGAGTATACGCAAAAGGATAAAAACTGGAAGAAAGTTATACCTGTCTCGTTGGAGCAGTATACATACGGCGGAAATTCCGAGCAGAAAATTCTCAAGGACAGTACGGTTGTTCCGCTTGAGGAACGTGTATTGGAGCAGTTAAGCTTGGAACATGATTTGGAAAAGCTCAGAAGGGCTATGGAAAAGCTTAAGCCATATGAACAGAAAATTATCTATCAAATATTTTGGAAAAGGAAAAGTCAGAGCAAACTTGCCAGAGAGTATGGCATATCACAACAAACAATGAACGAAAAATGCAATAGAATTTTAGTGAAAATGCTGAAAATAATGAAAAATGAGAAATAAATCCCTGTAGTTTTGCGATTTCGTTGCCAGTAAATAGTGAAGGGAAAAATCGATACAAATAGTTCGATGAACTTGCCGACAGAATCTTGACAATAGAATATCAACTCTGCAAGTACGTTAATTACACGGTCGGTATGAAA
>CABSKZ010000442.1 GCA_902478395.1 uncultured Eubacteriales bacterium
TGTACTGGTGGTCCTCAGCTTTTTCTCAGCAAACAAAGTGCTTTTTGCAAATAGTTTATTATGTTGCGTTATATTGGTGCGGAAAGGTGGGGAAAAATGATACGGATTGCGATATGTGACGATGAAGAACGGGCCGTTGCTTCGACTGAAAAAATCGTCAAGACTTGCTTACAAGCGCAAGGCATCGGCTGTGAAATAACGACCTATACCCAAAGCCGGAACTTGCTTTACGACATAACCGATGATGGCTTTTTCTATGACCTGATTTTGCTGGACATTGAAATGCCGGGGATCAGCGGCATGGAAATCCCTCAGCAGGTCAAAGGGTTTCTGCCCAATGCCAGAATTATCTTTGTGACCTCACATACGGAGTATGCGATTGATGCATTTGAACTGTCCATTTTCCGCTATGTGCCGAAAAATAATCTGGAAACGAAGCTGACCGCCGCTATAACTGATGCCGCAAAACTGATTGAGTTGGAGGCTGGACAGGAATACACGATTCAGACCGCAAACCACATGGAGAAGATTCCCTACAAGGATATTTTCTATATCCAACGGGACGGCAAGAATTCCAGTATCGTGTCCAGCGTTGGAACTTCAAAAGTACGAAAGAGCTTGCAGCGGGTATTTGATGAACTGAATGCACCGGAATTTATTTTTATTGACCGTGGTTATATCGTCAATATCGTCCAGATTATGAAGGTCAGCGATAGCATTGCCATACTGAAAAACGGCGATCAGCTACCCATCAGCCGCTCCCACTTGCAGGAAGTCAAGCGACAAATCAATCAATTTTGGGGGGCGCATATATGATGGATTGGGTACGGGTGGTTTCTTGCCTTTTCACCAATGAACTGCGCCTGTTTTTAGGGGTTTATCTCGTGGCAAGGCTGACGGATTTTTCTTTGGAGCGGAAAGCATTGTTGCTGACCGGTGCTGGTGGATGCCTTGCCACCATTCTGCAAGCGGCGTCGTTACCCACCATCGGCGTAATGGCCGTTGAAGTATTGGTTATCACTGCGGTTGCATGGTATTATCAACGGAAAAAAATGAATTATAAGATAGCGTTGTTAGCGTATCTTTTTGACTGCGTTGTGGTCTTTTTTGATTTGTTTTCGGGAAAAGATCATCCGCTGTTGTGTTGGATTGTACCGCCGCCGAAAGACCTGTGTTAAGCGCGTAAGGGAAACTATAAGGGAAAACTTTATGGCCGATACGCACGGACCACACAGCCCCGGGACACCAGCGGGAGGCCATTTTTCGGATCGGCTTTGATCTTTGAAAATCACTTTTCTGACGTTTCTTGTTGTGGTATAATATTTCCTCCCGTATTATGTGTTTGGAATCAGTTGTAGTTCCCTGACGTTTCTTGTTGTGGTATAATGGGCCGTCAGAAATTACAATAAAGTATAGCCACTTGGACAACAAACAAGAAGTAAAACGAGAACGGCCCCTAAGATGGTTACAGGTGCCAGAGCAATGATATGAGTGCAGTATACTCATGCCATATGGAGGAGCAATGGAGAGAAGGAAAACGCAGGCTATGGCGTCGCATAGCGCCATATTTTTATTGCTGAGTATTTTTACATTTGTGTTTCTTGGTTCGGAATATCTATATGTCAATATGGTCTCCCGCATTGTCGAGGAAAGCCAGACGGTCATTGCACAAAATTATGCGCTGGGCGTCAATGCCCTTGGATTTCTTATATACCCGCTGATAAACCGCTCTGTCCGCGAGAGGAACAAGACGATCCTTATATTTTCCCTATCGTTCCTCTCCATTATCTGCATATTTTTGATCCAACAGCACATCTCGTTTTCCGTCACGCTTGCGGCAGGCGTGGTTCTGTTTCTGTTGCTGGGCGTTTTTGGCGGCTCCGTTCATTATCTGGCTGCCTGCACGATCCGGACCGAACGCATAGCCGGCCTGGTGGGAATCTCCTACGCGGCCGGCATCCTGCTACAGTACGCAAACAACAATTTGGTAAATATAGAGATCGCGGAGGCCGCGGTACTCTCTGTTTCCCTTGCGGTACTGAGTGTTTTGATCATGCGCACACGCCGCATCCACAAAGAAGCACTCGCATCGGATGAAACGGCGCCGCTCCGAACCGCGCTCCGCCCCGATGAAATGTCCAGAAAGAAAATACCGGCGGGACTGCTCCTGGTACTTCTGGTGGCCCTGATGGCCTGCGTATTCAGCACATTGGATAACGCGATCACCCTGGGCCATGCGGCGGGCACGATGGACATCGGGCAATGGCCCCGTATGCTGCTGGCCCTGAGCGGCCTGGCTGCCGGTTTCCTCTTTGATATCCGGAAAAGAAAATATATGACGCTGATGATGTACTGCGTGATGGTGCTCTCGGTGCTGTGTGTGATTGTTCTCCGGTGGGGCGGGCCATTCCTGACCGGAGTAGCGGTCGCCTATGTGGCCTCCGGATTTTTTGTCGTGTTTTTTACCACCAGTTTTTTGGAGCTCGCTGCCTGTATGCGCCTGCCGGACCTCTGGGCCGGCATGGGACGGGCGGTGAATAATCTCGTGGCGGCGCTGGTTACCAACGGCTCGGTGACGCTGCTCCTTGCCGGCAGGAGTATTACGC
>CABSKZ010000443.1 GCA_902478395.1 uncultured Eubacteriales bacterium
TTCGTCGGCAGCGTCAGATGTGTATAAGAGACAGCGCTCGAACAGCTCCTCAGAGGAAATGACCCGCCCGCGGTTTTCGCAGAGCAACCAGAGAATGGAAAATTCCGTCGGTGTGAGCGCAAGCGGTTCGTCGTAGAGTGTACAGGTATGGTTCTTCCGGTTGATAACCAGGCCGGAAAAGTCGATGACGCCGTCCTCCGCCTGCGGCTTGCTGCCGCTGTTGTACCGGGTGTACCTTCTGAGCTGCGCTTTCACCCGCGCAACCATCTCCAGCGGGTTAAACGGCTTTGTGATGTAGTCGTCCGCGCCGATGGTCAGCCCTGTGATTTTGTCCATGTCCTCAACCTTGGCGGTCAGCATAATCACCGGGAAGGTGTGGTGTTTGCGGATTTCCCCGCACAGTTGGAAGCCATCCATACCGGGGAGCATCACGTCCAGCAGGGCGAGGTCCAGCTCCTGCGTTTGCACACAGCGAAGCGCCCCTTCCGCGTCGTAAAATTTAAAGACGCGGTAGCCCTCGTTCGTTAGATACAGCTCCACCAGATCTGCGATTTCTTTTTCGTCGTCAACCACCAGAATGTTCATCTGTACCGTTTCCTTTCCTCAATGTGTATGAAATAAAATTTACCTGTCCAGCCCGCCGCGCCTTTTTGAGAACGCCGCTTGTATGGGCAAAGGCAAGGTTCCCGCAGGCGGGCCCGCCGCCGGATTGTACCCGAAGATTTATAGTACGGCTTCCACGGCTTTTGCGGCCGGGACAATTTGGGACAGCCCGCAAAGAGCAGTCCGGTTTTTTTAAAACATTCCGCAGCTTATCTGCGCGTATACCCCACAAAATATGCCGCGGTTTCCTCTTCTTTGTTTTCTGCAACATTCCCTATGTATTCCGTTTCGTCATCCCGAACCAATATTTTATCAAAATCACGGCTCAAAAATATACCGGCAGACATCATTGTATTTTCATCCTCATCGTACCGGAAGCCTGTAAAAGCATGCATTGTTTTATCTTCATTGTTTGTGGGATAGCGCCCGGCATAAGACAGATGTTCCCCAAAAACGGTTGATTCATTTCCAGAAGTTACAGTAATTTCACCATACATTTTATCTGGAAGCAATAAAAATCTGAGATAGTTCAAATCGATGGCAATGCTGATTTTTTCACCATTGGAAATATTCTCTCCAAAAAACTTGCGTTCCACCTTTTGGGGAAGCGGCAATAAAACGAGTATGAACACGATGACGATTGCACAAATAATAAGCTTCCGTTTCATTTTCATTTGCAAAACCTCCGGATTTATTTTAATCTGTTTAGGTTTATTATAGCATGGACTGCCATGTTTTTCAATACCGCGCCTGGTTTCACGAAATGTTATATCGCCGCAAATCCGGGGGCGGTATCGCTGGGCGCGTGCGATTCCGGGTGCGGCGGCCAAACCACGCGCTTGCGGCAGATTCCCGGCGGAGGCGTTTATTATGCACAAAACCGGAATATATCAAGAAAATATGCATATGTTATATCAAACCGGCAGATAAAGCCACGGTAATGACCTCCGAAAAAGTGCAGCCAAACGGAAAATCCGCCCCACAGGGCGCGGAAGAATGAAATTATTTGTAAATTTTGGCATAATGGATACAAGCACACAATATACATATATTGAAAATGCGAAGCTTCCTAAGTAAACTAATTTAAAGGAGGAAATTACATTGGAAGGATACAATATATATGCAGATATTGCGGAAAGGACGCAGGGCGATATTTACGTCGGCGTAGTCGGCCCTGTGCGGACCGGCAAGTCCACCTTCATCAAAAAGTTTATGGATTTGCTCGTCATCCCAAACATCGAAAATTCCTACTCGCAGGAACGCGCGCGGGATGAGCTGCCCCAGAGCGCGGGCGGGAAAACCATCATGACGACTGAGCCGAAATTTATTCCAAACGAGGCGGTCGACATCGCGCTGGGTGACAACGCGAGAATGAAAGTCCGCATGATTGACTGCGTGGGCTATATTGTGGAAAACGCGCTTGGGCACATCGAAAACGACGCGCCGCGCATGGTGAACACCCCGTGGGCAAAGGATCCGATTCCGTTCGGGGAGGCTGCTGAAATCGGCACGAAAAAGGTCATCTGCGAGCATTCGACCATTGGCCTTGTGGTGACGACCGACGGCAGCATCACGGATATTCCGCGTGAGGATTACACCGACGCGGAGGCCCGCGTCATCAACGAACTGAAAGCCATCAACAAGCCGTTTGTCATACTGCTCAACACCAAATATCCCGACAAGCAGGAGACGGAAGACCTGCGCGCGTATTTAGAAGCCCAGTATGGCGTACCGGTCATTACGATGGACTGCGCGAACATGACGGAAAAGGAAATCAACGAGGTTATGGAAAGCGTCCTCTTCCAGTTCCCAGTTAAGGAAATCGGCGTGAACATGCCGAAATGGATTGACGCCCTCGACGACGGACACTGGCTGAAAGCGGGACTGTATGATTGTATTCTTTCCTCCATTCAGGATATCGTCAGAATCAACGACATTAAAAAAATCATCGACCGCGTCGGCGGCTATGAGTACATAAAAAGTGCGGATATCTCC
>CABSKZ010000444.1 GCA_902478395.1 uncultured Eubacteriales bacterium
ACAGGCAGAGAGAATTTTGAAAATCCTCTCCGCCATCCATCTCAAAATCTGCGGATTTCTCACCGGGGACGGGGGACGCTGAGTTGTGCAGGAAATGCAATAAATGCAGTATATTCCTGCCTGTCACGCTGCGGGATTTACGAGGATGCGCACGTCCGGCGGCCTGCCGGAACCCGACCGTTCAGGGACGAGCTGCCGCAGGTAGCCGTGTTCCTCCAGCAAGTCCAGAGTAGGGAACAGTTCCTCCGTTTTCTGAAAGAACTTGCCCCGGCAAGCCTGAAACAGCTCAGAGCGTTTGATCTCCGACTTACCCAGCTTAGAGAGTTTCGCCAGTACAAATTTTGCTTTTTTGATGTTCAGATCGCCGCCCATCATGGAGTAGGCGTAGCTGGAATGTGCAAGAAAATATTTTCCTATCTCAATGGCTTTGCAGATGGTAGACGCTGAGATTTCATAATCGCCTGACTCCATATCCGCGCCATGCAAAAGCCCGGCGATCCGCAGTACCGCGCCGATGTATTTGCTTGCCCAATCAGCGATTGCTTGACCCTCTCCTGCAAGGTATCTTTCGTGTTCGGAGAAGTAATCGTCTACTGTTTCCAGTGCCTTTTCAGACAGATGCAGCGTCTGCACGTCATCGCCGACGGGAATAGCCATGAGACGGAAAGCCAGTCTGCGGTAAGCCTTGCTGATCTCTGCTGAGACAGGTGGTGCGCGAAATATACGGTTTCCGATTTTAGATGGAGGGGAAGCATACAGGAATCTCGCAATCAGCCCACGCCCGGTCATGGTTGTATTTTCCATGATCTCGGTCAAAACACTTGGCTGGATGGTGAGGATAGCGGACAGCGCTGGATGGGGAATACACTCTGCCTCGCGGCTCATGCGGTCAACATAGATTGGGTCGCCGCAATGACCTTTCAGCCAGACATCGATGTTGGTCTTGCTGGAATACCTCCCAGCCATGATGTCAAAGATACCGCCCTCTGCGGAGATCACGGAGAGAATGCCTCCGTTGTTGGCAAGCAGACTGGTCAGTGCCTCACTGGAACAATCGTCTGCAAAGAATCTCACGGGCTTCAGTTCGGGCATATCCGCAAGTTGTCCTTCAAGCTGCTGCAATTCCAACTCCATTTCTCGCCCGCCTTTACTCTCCAGTTTCTTTTTCAAGCCGGAGATTTGCCGCTCAATGGCTTCTCGCTCCTGCCGGTTTTGCCTGACTTCCAGTGCGCGAGAACGGTTGAACTCCTGCTCATATTCATAGAGAACGCTCGTCATAGAGCGCATGACACCTGACTTTCGTTCACCCGGAGAGGCGATAAGCACTGTGTAGAGGCTTAGCGGCTCATAGTAACCCGGCGTACCTTCCACCTTGAACTTTCCCTGTAAGCAGACCGCCAGCACGCCGAGCGCGATCACCGCTGCCATATCAGGTGAAGTCTGGCTGTGTGCCGCTACCGCAGCGGCATAGCGACTGACGGTATCGGGCAGCGCGTATATCGGGAATGTTGGAAGTTCGCTCCACTGCGGCGTCAGAGGGACGAGGGGTGAAAACTGTGCCTTTGGCTCCTGCCGAGGCGTGTAAACCTCCGTACAGCTTTCGATTGCCTTTTGAATCGTAATCGCGCCGTAGGTACTGCCGGACTGCGCCCTGTCCCATTTCGCCCGCATGAGGCCGGAGCTACGGAACAAAGCATCCATTTTATGCGCGTCTCTGCCTGTCCAGAAAGCCAGATGCCGGCACAGCGCCATATCCGCTTCGGATTGGGACAAATACCCCGCCTGAGAACCGGAATACAAAGAATAGAACGCTGCGCCGTTTCGGCTGCTTTTGGCAAGTTTCAGTATTTCATCTGCGCTGAGATCGGTATTGTCTGCATTTATTGCATTTCCTGCATTGACTTCTGACCGGCACATAAACTTGTCCAATAGGATTTGCAGTTCCTTCTTGCGGTCACCAAACATATAATTCTCACAAGTACAACCTGTCAGTGTTACATACTTTTTTGTTGCTCCGGCTATATACACCTCAATGCCAGCCTTTTGGTTCATAATATAATAGTGCTTGTTGTCGTACTGAAATCCATCAGCCCGGAACAGGATGTGCAGTCCGTTTCCGCTGGGACTGTATTCGGTATAGCTGTGCATCAGTGACACAATTTCTGCCGCTGCGCCGGAATAAAAGCCGCTGTCTGTTACGCAATGGTCAAGGTCGATGGCACAGATACCGTTGAATATCCCGATGCCGATACCATCATAACCTGTCGCGCTGGATGCGATCTTGAAATCTGCGAAACTACCGGCATCGTTGCTCCGAGCCATCTGCCCGGTCAGAGGATTGTACGGGACTTTCGTTTTCCGTCCGTCCCGTTCCTCATACCGCCAGCAGCAAAAGCGTCCCTTTTGTACAATCTCCGAAGGTAGATTATTTTGTGGATTAACATTTTGGTGCTTGTTTTGGCTGGTGTTTTCGGTTATAATGCTCTTAGTTGAATTGCGAAGCGACTGCCCATCATCTGCGCCAACAGATGTGTCCGGGGCGGTCGTTTTCTCATTTCCCGTCATTTCGCTCACCTCCGGGAATCTGGAAG
>CABSKZ010000445.1 GCA_902478395.1 uncultured Eubacteriales bacterium
TCGTTTTAGTTTCGTTTTGGTTTCTGTTAGATTATATATCTATTTTGCAAATCTGTCAACAGTTTCGTTAAAAAATTTTATTTAGAAGAAATAAAAACTTTTAGTAATACCGCTCCGAGAGGCTTTTATTGAAACTTTTACAAGGAATAGTGAGGTCGGGCATATAAAAAGCGGCTCACCGTATCGTGAGCCGCTTTTTTCTCATACGCGTATTGGCAGATGTTCTGCCACTAATAATACATTTGAGAATTTTCTAATATGTTTCTATTGTATAGAAATTTTAAATTGCACCCCAGCTTTTCCAAGAAAGACAATGGTCCCGTTTTCGGGGAGCTGTGCTTCTGTAGCGCCTGTGATAAGACTGTGCATGGTGCAGGTCCCGTCAGCATTATAGACTGCAAATACCCCGCCGTCCGGAACCGAAACCGATACCGCCTTTCCCGATGTAGACTGGGGCAGCCGGTACCACCGTGCATACCCGTCCGGCTGGATGGTGCAGAGGGAGTCGCCGCCGTCCCAAATGGGGGCGATACTGTCCTCTGAGATCAAAACAGTATCGGAGGTTTTCAGGTAATCCTTTCCATTTTGACTAAACGTGTACACGTCAAAGGTGTCACGTCCGGACATGACCGGAAGCTGTAAGATGTTCTGCGCGGTATCCGCGCTTACAATTTTGTCACCTAAAACATAGCCGTTGTCCAGGTCCGCCACAATGGGGGAAACTGCGTTCAGAGGATAGAGCTGGGAGGTTGCCTTTTCGTTCACGAGATAATATTTTTTTCCGACGCGCTCTGCCCAAGCGGAGCGGACTTCGTCCGTAATCTCGTTTGGTTCCAGCTTTTGCGCGTTGAAATCTGCCGATACGGTTGACCCCAGTCCGGGAATCGTGGCGTAAGCCATCATCTGGAGATAGGTGTGCCCGTTCTTCTCTTTGGAAAATTGCAGGGTAATGCTTCCGTCCGCATTTTTAAACTGGTTATCTCCTACGTACACATATTCCTGTGCAGGCGTTTGATCCGTTCCGGGGATAGTGATTTTTCCGTCGGCGACAGCAATCTTGGATGCGCCTCCCCTTGTACCATAATAGCCTGAAAACGCTTCTAATTCCTTCGGCATAGCCTGCTGAACCGGAGGCTCCGGCACTTTATCCGGCTTGATTTCATCGATAATTCCTTTTTCTAGAAGCGCTTCCAGCAAAATTTTTGTACCCAGCAGAGAATTGAGTCCGCTGCTTCCGCCGGAAGAAGTGACCGCAACCGCGAGAGCGTGTTCTGGCAGTACGATTAACGACGCGTGGTACATCAATGAGTCGCCGCCCTTGGATGCTGCTTTTATACCATATTCCGTGAATGGATAAAGGTCTACGCTGTCCCAGCCGAGGCCGTAGCCGACGGTATTGATATCGGTATCAACCCAAATTCCGTTTTTATATTCTTGGGCGAACATCTTTTCAGAGGACTCTTTGGAAAGCAAATCAGGCTTTCCGCCCATCAGCAACCCGCCGAAGGACGCCAAATCGGAAGCGCTGGCATAGATGCCGCCTGTTCCTAGGACGTTGACGGAATCGCGCGGGAGCGCTTGCTCAAACTGTGGAAGGTAAGTTTTGGCGAGCTGGGCTTCATCGAAGGTGTCTGCCGTGGTACTGGTGTGCTCCAGCCCCATTGGTGTGAAAAAAGTTTCTTTTAAATATTTGCTGAACGGCATTCCGCTGACCTTTTCTATCAGCAGCTCCAGCAGTGTAAAGCCGTCGTTGCAGTAGACGGAAAACGCGCCGGGGTCAGCCTTCAGAGTTTGAGATGCAAGCTTGTCCAACAGAGAATCATGTGCGAAGGTATCCGCATCGTCAAATAAAAACGCGTTTTGAAGGGAGGAACCGTTCAGGCCCGAAGAATGGTTCATTAGCATCCGGGGCGTAATCTGGCGGTAACGTGCATCCTTCATGGTGAACGCAGGAAGATAGTCCGCGACCGGTTTATCAATGTCCAGTTTACCCTGTTCCGCCAGCTTAAGGGCTGCGGCGGTCGTGTAGACCTTGCTGACTGAGCCGATGCCATACAGAATATCATCCGTCAAAAGACGGTTTTCCGATTTGCTGTATACCCCGGAGGTGCCGGTTTTGGTGATTGTCCCATTGTCCAGCAAGGCGTATTGCAGGCTGGTTGTGCCATAGGCAGAGGTGAATTGTCCAGCCAGTTCTTCAATGGTCAGTTTGACAGGAACGGCAGTACTTTCAGATGCGGGAGAAGCGGCTGCCGGTTCTGCGGACTCCTGCGCATAGCCCACTGCTGGCAACAGCAAACTGAAAGCAACCAATCCGGCCAGAATTCTTTGTTTCCATGATTTCATTTTAATCATCCTTTCTGTGATGAAACTGCATTTTTATTTTGGGTGAATTTCATTGGAAAACGATATGGTATAATAAACGCAAAAGCGTTTATTATACGCCTCCGGCGAGGAATCTATCGCGCGTGCGAATTTTCCTCACGTTGTTCGGAAACGCACATGCGCAATTATACCAAAATCCTTCGGATTTATGGTATAATATGAACACTTAGCGAATCCGAGTGAAGCGAAGGATGAGCTTAGTG
>CABSKZ010000446.1 GCA_902478395.1 uncultured Eubacteriales bacterium
CGGTTATCCTGTTCTTCGCATCGACAAATACAACCCTTGGCCGGTGCTCCTTCGCCTCCTGCTCTTCCATCTGGGCAAAGGTGATAATAATGACCGTATCGCCTGGCTGGGCAAGCCTCGCAGCAGCCCCGTTTAAACAAATGGTCCCCGTGTCGGCTTCGCCCTCAATCACATAGGTCTCGAACCGCTCCCCGTTGTTGTTATTGACCACTAGAACCTTTTCATTCGGCAATATCTTTGCCGCTTCCATTAACGTTTTATCAATGGTGATACTCCCTACATAATTCAGTTCCGCCTCTGTGACTATGGCACGGTGGATTTTACTCTTCATCATGGTTATTGTCATGCTTCCACCTCCAATATGCGGTTATCAATAAGCCTTGTTTCTCCGAAATACACCGCGAGCGCAATTAGTACCTCTCCGGTTATCCGCTGTGCCGGCAGCAGGGATTCTGTGTCAACCAGCTCGACATAATCAATTCTTGCCAGTTCCATCGTCCCGATTTTTTCCTTAATAGCCTTTTTTACCGTGTTGCTGTCCCGTTCTCCGGAATCTATCATTTTTTCAGCCATTTCAAGCGACTGGTTCAGCACCGTCGCCTGCATTCTTTCTTCCCCGGAAAGATACAGGTTTCTCGAGCTCATCGCGAGTCCGTCCGTCTCCCGGACAATCGGGCAGCCGACAATCTCAATATCCATATTCAAATCCTTCACCATCCGGCGAATCACCAAAAGCTGCTGCGCATCCTTTTGCCCGAAATAAGCTCTGTCCGGTGCGACAATATGAAACAGCTTCGTCACAACTGTTGTGACACCCTTAAAATGTGTGGGGCGTGTGACACCGCAAAGCCTTTTTGTAATATCCACCACTTCTACATAGGTCTTGTAGCCCTCCGGATACATCATTCCCGCAGTTGGGAAGAAAACCGCATCCGCCCCAGCCTCCTGCGCAAGACGGCAATCGCGTTCAAAATCGCGCGGATATTGGTCTAAATCCTCATTTTCCCCAAACTGTGTCGGATTCACAAAAATGCTGATGACCGTAACATCATTCTGTGACGTGCTTTTCTTTATTAAAGACAGGTGTCCGCTATGCAGATATCCCATTGTGGGAACAAATCCAATTGTTTTCCCTTCTGCTTTTTTCATACGGACAAACTGTTTCATTGCCGGGATATTTTCAAAAACTTCCACTTCTACACCTTCTATATCATGATATTAATATTATATAGAATCCGCGCCGGTCTGTCAAGAATCAATTCGTGCCTTTGATTTTCGCCAGGTTTCAAGGATACGCACCTGTTTTGTTTTCTCATTTCAAAGCTTATCACCGCACTATCCATTTTAGCCCGCTGCCGTTTGAATGGTTTTCCCGATAAATACTTTATAAAAAAATTTGTATAAACTTTTTAATGGGGCTTGCAAAATCAATTTATTTATGTTAGACTTTTATTGTTGAGTCTCAACTGAGTTCCTTCTATGGTAATTCTGTATGTAGTTGGCTTACCTGCATACGGATTATCATAGGAGGAACTTTCATTTTACCGTTTTTTATTTTTATGCGTAGAAAGGAACACAGGCGGACATGCCCCCTGTGTTCCTTTCTATTACTATTTTTCTTTTCATTATGGTTCCAGCGAGTTTCTATCCACCGCATACCGGTATGTAACAATGGTTTTGCCCGCGGGCTGTTTTACAATTTCCAGATATTTATTCACTCCGGTATATGACACGCCTTCCAGCATCTTTTGAACAGCTTCACTATTCTCTTCCATGTTCCATTCCTCATAAAAGGTCGTCCCTTCTGTCAAATCTTCCACATTCTTTAGCAGATCCAGTCTGCTGGAAAGCGTTGGATACGTATCCGGCGTTCCATACAGGACCCCGGCATCCTCCCGCATTTTTTTGGCGTAACGGAACGCGGGTTCTGCGCTGTTAAACTGAAATCTGCAGCCCATCATGACATCGTTATAAATCACGACCGATACAACTGCCTTTTCACCACACAAAATAACCGGTTCGCTCAGGGTATACGCCTCTTCTTTTCCGGTAAGCTTCAGTTCCGCGTCCAGAGCAGGATTCACGTTCAGGGTAGTCAACGCTTCCATCTTACTGGTTCCCATCACCGTATTGATGGTGGAAAAGGTGAATACTTCACTATCGGTGTCATTCAGACACCCTGATGCAAGCAGTATCATCACCACCATCACCATAGCAGCAACCGCTGTTTTCTGTCTTGTTTTCATATTCAGCCTCTTTTCATTCCTGTGCGTCTGTTTCCTTTTCTACTGGCTGGAGCTGTTCCATCTCCGTTTTGGCTGCCTCTGTTTCTTTCAGGTCTTTTCCCAAAAAATCCGGAAGCTGCATCCCCGCCATCTGGAACAGCTCATTCATCGGCGGAATCGACTTCATCAGGTTTGACAGGAAGTTCGCGGTAGACGCGTTTCCGTCCTTGCCGCTGCCGCTGTCCCAAACCGTCACCTTATCGAATTTAATATTCTTGACAGCTTCCACCTGAATCTTCACAATTTCTTCCAGTTTATCTGCAATAATCAGCTTCCCCGCAT
>CABSKZ010000447.1 GCA_902478395.1 uncultured Eubacteriales bacterium
TGGTATAATATGAACACTTGGCGAAGCCGAGTGAAACGAAGGGTGAGCTTAGTGAGAATATATGCCCTTGTGGTATAATAACCTCAAAAGGTTCTAATGAACGGCGGCGTTTTCCGCCGACCGAACGCCAAACGCGTTCGCTTTTGAGAACATTGAATCATCATTCGGCAAGCGTCAGGCCGCTTGCTTGCGGCTCTGCCGCACATTTTACCTTCGTAAAATGCGAATGTGGTATACTGGATATGAATACATGCCTTGGATACGATAGAAGTGGTGATAAAAATGGAGGAACTGAAAAACAAAAAAATCCTGCTGGTAGACGACGAGGACGGACTGCTGAAGCTGCTCACCGGCGTTCTCCGCGACGGCGGATACTACCAGGTCTACACCGCCCGCACCTGTGCGGAGGCGCTGGAAACCATTCAAAAGCAGGCCATTGCCCTCTGTGTGCTCGACGTCAATTTACCGGACGGAGACGGCTTCTCGCTGTACGAGGCCATCCGGCGGGTCTCGCAGGCGCCCGCCATATTTCTGACCGCCCGCGGCGAGGCAGACGACAAGCTCCGCGGGCTGGGCCTCGGCGCGGACGACTACATTGTGAAGCCCTTTTTGACAAAGGAATTCCTGCTGCGCGTCACCGCCCTGCTGAAACGGACGTACCGAACAGGAGAGGAAACCGCCTGTTTTCCGCTGTCCGGCAGACTTGTCAATTTTGAAACCGCGGCTGTGGAGGCGGGCGGCAGGCAAATCCCCCTAACCGCGAAGGAGTTCATCCTGCTCAAAAAGCTGTGGGAAAACCGGAACCGCATCGTCACGAACGACGCGCTCTGCATGGCGGCCTGGGGCGACGGCTACTACGGCTATGAAAATACGCTGATGGTGCACATCCGGCGGCTTCGCGAAAAAATTGAGGAAACCCCGTCGAAGCCCCGGCATTTGATAACGGTGAAAGGGCTTGGCTACAAGCTGGTGACGGGCCATGAATAAAACGGTGGTGAAAATTTTTTCCTGCTTCATTTTGTGCGCGGCGGTCATCGCGACGATTCTGCTCTGCGTCAATTTCACCGGCATTGCGTTTATCGGCAGCGATACGAACTACATCTTTTCCAAAACGCCCCGCCGGATTTTGGACGCGGTTGAACGCGGCCTTAACCAGACGGAGGGCGGTTATTCCCTGGCGGACGAAGCCGCGCTTCCGGCGGATAGCTGGTGCATTCTCATCGATTCCAGCGGCCGCGTCGTCTGGGAGCAAAACAGGCCGGAGGACGTGCCCACCGCCTATTCCCTCAACGATGTTGCAAGAATGACGCGGTGGTTTTTAAACGACTATCCGGTTTACGTGCGCACCCTAGACGACGGCCTGCTCGTGCTGGGCTACCCAAAAAACTCGCTGGGAAAATACAGCGTCGAATATTCCATGTCGTGGTTCGACACGCTGCCCCAGCGGGTTCTGCTCATTCTGCTCATCAACCTCTGCCTCGCCGCCCTGCTCGCCTGCCTGTTCGGCGCGCAGCTATACCGGCGGATGAAGCTGCTCGCCGCCGGCCTGAAAAGCCTGCGGCAGGAAAAGGCCGTGCATTTGAAGGAAACCGGAATTTTCCGGGAGCTGTCCAGGGACATCAACGACGCCTCCGCCGCCATCGAACGGAAAAACGAGGCCCTCGCCGCGCGTGACGCCGCGCGCTCGAACTGGGTTGCCGGCATCTCCCACGACATCCGCACTCCGCTTTCCATGGTCATGGGCTACGCCGAATCGCTGGCGGACAGCCCGGCGCTTTCGGAGGAAAACCGAAAAAAAGCGGAAATCATCACGGCGCAGAGCGTCAAAATCAAACAGTTGATTGAGGATCTGAACCTCATTTCCTCCCTGGAATACGATATGCAGCCCGCCCGGAAAAACAGCGTGCGGCTGTGCCCGCTGCTCCGGCGGATTGTTTCAGACGTGCTCAACAGCGGCCTGCCGGAGGGCTTCACAATCGAGCTGGATTTGCAGTATGAAAAGGCGGTTGTGCTGGGCGACGAAGCCCTGCTCGAACGCGCGTTTTTCAATTTAATCAACAACAGCGTGGCGCACAATGGGGACGGCTGCAACATTACCATCACAGAGCGCAGAGCCGGCGAAGCCGTGCAGGTCGTGTTCGCGGATGATGGCAAAGGCGTTAGCCGCGAGGTTTTAGAAAACCTCGGTACACTGCCAAAATCGGCTCATGGGCTGGGTTTGCCGATGGCCTGCAAAATTATCCGCGTGCACGGCGGAACGTTCACTGCAGCGAACGCGGGCGGCTTTCGCGTGGAAATTGCGCTGCCGCTCGATTAGCCGCATCATGCCCGTCAAGTCGTGTGGAACAGACTCGCACGCACAGTCATATCCACCCGTTAAGCTGGTGGATATGACCTGGAAGAGTACGCTGCCAGCAAACATCAAAAGACGCACAAAATTTGCCTCTCTCGTCCTGCCGCCGGTTGGCGGGCAATTCGATTCGTCGGCGAAGTTTTGCTCGTGCGAAAAACGACTCAGATAGCGCCCCCTTCGCCCGACGCTTGAAGTTATCGCTGATAGACTCCC
>CABSKZ010000448.1 GCA_902478395.1 uncultured Eubacteriales bacterium
TTGCTGTATTTACGGACTTTTCGGGGCAAAAAATTTTTTGCCCCGATTCTTTACACTAATTTTACGCCGATTGGATTCATACCGATAAAAGCGATTTTAGAAGCCTCTTGCCGCTTCATTTCCTCTGTAACATGGGTATATAAATCCATATTGTCATTTCAAGCGAGTTATGCCCCAAAAGCTCTTGGAGGATTTTCGGCAGCATTCCATCCTCAAAACATCGTGTGGCAAAGGTGTGACGGAAAGTCTGCTGCGAAAAATATGCAAATTCCGGGCCACCTTCGGTACGGCTTTTGTTGCTATAGCGGATTACCGTCTTAATTGCCGTTACAATGGAGAGTTCGCTCACAGATGTAGCCATTCGTGTATAGAAAACTAAATTTTCAAAGCCCTTTATCGATTTGAGGTTCTTTCGCGTTCCAATTTGACTTGTCAGCCATTCATACTGTAAACGCTGCATTCGGAGTGCTTGCACAGCCTCCGCAGTCAATGGGACTACCCGTGAACCTTTTGCAGTCTTGGACAAATTGATTTTGTAGCTTGCGCTGTTTTCGATTAAATCCTTTGAATAAATCAGGGTTTTGTTCACTGAAAGCGTTTTTGCTTCAAAATCAATATCATTCCACTTTCATCATTCTGTATCCGACGCCTATATGTGTTTGGATATATTGCGTAGAATCCTCATTCTTTTCCAACTTTTTACGAAGTGTAGCCATAAATACGCGGAGTGAAGCAATATCGTTATCCCAACTGCTGCCCCAAATGTTTTGCGTGATATAAGTATGCGTTAAGACTTTACCGACATTTCTTGAGAGCAGACAGAGCAATTTATATTCGATCGGCGTCAGGTGCAATTCTTCTCCATTCAAATAGGCGCAGCCGGCGGCAAAATCCACACGGAGTTGTCCGTTGGTAAAAACAGCGGATTCCGTCGGGGATTCCTTTTGAATCATCGCAAGCCGCCTTTGCGTAACCCGAAGCCTTGCAAGCAATTCCTCTACCGAAAACGGTTTTGTCAAGTAATCGTCTGCTCCTGCGTCCAGAGCGTCGATTTTATCGGTATCTTCACTGCGTGCGCTGATAACGATGATCGGCATATTCGACCAAGTACGAATTTTTTCTATTACCTCAACACCGTCTATATCCGGCAGCCCCAAATCCAGCAAAACAATATCCGGATTATGAGATGAAGCCTCTAAAATCGCTGTTTGACCGTTTGGCGCTGTAAGATAGCGATAGTCGTGCGCCTTTAATGTAGTCGTAATTAGATTTCTTACAGAGGTATCATCCTCTACAACCAATATAAGTAATTTATTCATAAATCTTGACCTCTCCTATGGGTAATGTAAATGTAAATATTGTTCCATGCGGCAGATTATCAGAAACCGTAATTTCTCCGCCGTGAGCATTGATGATAGATTTGCATAATGATAACCCAAGTCCCAAACTGCGGCGGCTATCTGCAATTTTATTTGCACCGCTGTAAAACATATCAAATACCCGCGGCTTCATTTCATCCGGTATACCGTCGCCGTCATCTGCTACGGAAACAACCGCCTTTTCACCGCATTTTTCTGTACTGATTTTAATATGTGAATTTTTCGGTGTATATTTAATGGCATTGTCTACAAGATTTATAATCACCTGCACTATGAGTTTTACGTCCATTTTTGCAAGCAGAAGCTCATCCTCATTTTCGACGGTAATATGATGTTCCACGCTTTTGTGGTTAATATGATGCAGTGCTTCTGTGACCGCATCAGCTACCAGATCTTCGGATATATTCAGGTTCAGCCTGCCCTCCTCAATTCGAGTAACGGCAAGCAAATTTTCCACAAGACCGATCAGCCACATAGAATCGTCATAAATATCGGTATAAAGCCGCTTTTTTGTCTCCTTATCAAAGGAATCACCGTTAGATAATAGATTGCTTGCATTGCCGGAAATAGATGTCAAAGGTGTTCTCAAGTCGTGAGAAATAGCCCGAAGCAGATTTGCCCGAAGCTGTTCGTTTTTCGCAAGGACTGCCGCTTCCTCTTTCTCACGGGCATTCTTCTCGTTTTCTAAAGACAAGGCACACTCTCCAAGGATGGACAGTAAAATACTGTTTTCAAACGAATCGAGAGGTTTTTCCCCCATAACAATTCCAACAATCCCATATACAACATTGTTGACACGAACGGCAAGGTACAGACATTTTGCGCTGGACAGCGTTTCGGTCGTCGCTCCGGCGCGCTTGTTATTTTTGAATACCCAATCGGCAACTGCCTTTTCATTATCAGAAGTACACACCTCTGAATTTTCATTGGTTTCCGAAAAGATATGCGGTTCTTCCAATTTTTCCTTATCAACCAAATAGAAAACAATATCTTTCCCTAATAGCTTTATTAACTGATTTGAAGTTACGGATATAATTTCATTTCTGTCTTTTGATTGCTGCAAAAGTTGATTGGTATCAAATAATACTTTTGTACGGTAAGCTGCTCTCGCGGCCTGCTTCGCCTGATTTTTGAGCCGTATAGTGAGGGAGCCTGTCAAAAAGGCTGCCAAAAACATAA